>JAGMDA010000047.1 GCA_023128935.1 Candidatus Eiseniibacteriota bacterium
TGGCACCCCGCTACTCCACAATGGCCTTCAGGAAGGCATCGCTCGCATCGGAGTAGAAATCGATGACGATCTTGGTCGCCAGGTCATCGGGCGGGCCGCGTTATAGCACGCCGCTTCGTCGTGAATGATTGATGTGTAGCTGACCCGTCCCCTGAGGCCGGCCGCCTTCGCCGGGAGACACGGTCAGCGCAGCACCTGCCCATCCCAAAGGCGCTTCAGAAAATCCAGCACAGGCAGCACGTGAATGTCATCCCAAAGGGCGGGCCGCTCGCCGAGATAAACGCCGTAGCTGGTCGTGTTGCCTGCGCCAAGCTCCTCCCGGATTCTGTGCAACCCACGATTGAACCGTTTCTCCCAGCGCGCGCTGGTCTTGATTTCAACAGCCACGAATCCGGTGGCGGTTTCGCAAAGTACATCAACCTCAGTGCCATCGTACGTGCGCCAGAAGTGCAGGGCATAGTTCCGCCCTGTGTAGCTCAAGTAGCTGCGGAGTTCGTGCAGGATGAAGGTCTCCAGTAGTGGTCCCATTTCCTCGGGCGTTGGAGGGTAGGGCAGTCGTCCGGTGAGCGCCCGGGCTACGCCGCAATCGAAGAAGAAAAACTTACTGTGCTGCACCTGCTTGGTGGTCGACTTCAGCTTCCAGGCTGGCAGCCAGAATCCGAGCAGGGTGTCCACCAGTATCTCGAAGTGGTTCTGTACCGTATGACGGCTGACGCCGGCATCGCGGGCGATCCCGGCTGCATTCGTGATCTGCCCGTTCTGACGGGCCGCAACCTCCAAGAAACGGGTGAAGGCACCGAGATTCCGGGTCAAAGCCTCGGCGCGGATCTCCTGATCGAGATAGGTTTCGGCGTAGGTTCGGAGATAACCCTCGGGATCGTCGCCACTCACGGCCATGGGCAATGTCCCGTGGATGAGTGTCCTGGACATATCGATCTTGAACGACAGCTCGGACGATACCAGCGGGAACATCGCTGTCGTGATGGCCCTGCCTGCCAGTAGGTTCGTTCCCCCTCGTCGCAACTTGCGGGCGCTCGAGCCTGACAGCAGGAATCGGAGTTGATGAGATTCGATAAGCCGGTGCACTTCATCCAGCAGCGCAGGGACCTTCTGAACCTCATCGATCACGGCCCAGGAACCCGACGGGAGTCCGGCCAACTCACGATAGAGTGCCTGCGGATCCTTGGTGAGGCGCAAGGCCTCCCCCGTATCCAGGAGGTCATATGTGAGCGCCGTGGGGAATCGATGACGGAGCCAAGTCGACTTCCCGGTACCGCGGGGGCCGAACAGGAAGACTGATTGAGATGGGGTTGGGAGTAATCTTGCATACATAGGTGGCATTATTACCGCAATTATGTCACCTCGCAAGACAATTTTCGGCAGGAGGGGGCAGCATGTCCACCCAGCGCCACAGGCCACCCGGTCCGCAGCACCCCCGGCTAGGGTGATGTTGGCACCCCGCTACTCCACAATGGCCTTCAGGAAGGCATCGCTCGCATCGGAGTAGAAATCGATGATGATCTTGGTGGCCAGGTCATCGGGCAGATCGAAGAGCTGCCGGCGTGAGGAGATCGGCATGAGCAATTGCAGCGCGCCCTTCTCGACCGCCAGCTCTGCCACGGCAACTGGATTGGGAATCATCTCCACGGAACCGCCCAGGTTTAGGGCGCCCACAACAATCAGGCCGCCCTTGATGCTTCGCTCAATGAGCCCGCCACACAGCGCGAGAAGAACCGGCAGGCCGAGCCCGGCTCCCGAACGCTCCACGTCCATTGCGCGCATCTGGATGGAGAACTCGTGCGCCCGCGGGTCCCGATCTCCAACCAGATCCTTGGCCCTCGTGTAAAGGTTTTGTTCCCCGTAGCGTACGCTTTCGCGAAAGGCTGGCGGGACGGGAGCATTGAGGATCTTGACCCCGCTGCCGCGCCCCACGGTGGCCTCAATCCGATAGAGGGCCACCGCCCCCTCTTGGCCCCCCGGACTAATCGCCCAAATCTGTCCCGGCGGCAATGGGTCTGTTTCAATCGCCTCGTCGCTGTGCAACTCCGGCGTCGCGACAAACTGCTCAAGCCCATCAACACCCATGAAGAAACTGAAGTGGGTGTTGCGAAACTCGGCCTTGAGGCAGCGCTTCTGCTGTTCCTTTACCCGCCGGCGTGCTTCGAGCGCCCAGCGAACGATCGTTTCCAATTCCTCATCTGGAATGGGCATTTCGGGATCGGGAAAGATGAGCTTGATGAGTCCGCTGGCGGTCTTGTGAACCGCCTCGATGTCGCGTCCGCTGAGAGCGCCGCCCCAGTTCACGCGGCCCTGCAGCGCGGGAACCCGGCTGCCGACACGCAGCTTAGTCCAGCATTCGGAGAGGAAATCGCTGACCAGCCCGAAGTGATCCGTCAGATGTTCACTGGCATTCACCTTGGGAAAGTCCCAGCCCGGGGCGTAGGCGTGCAAGCGGTCCATGAAGGCCGTGTCCCGGCGCATCTCGGGCGCAAGGGGATCGAGCAGGTGGCCGATGCGTTGCTGCTGCTCGACATCCACATCGAGGTTGCCCACCATCACGATGCCCCCGGAAGCTCGGATGCTCTCTTTGCCGCGCGAGAACTCGCCGGAGGCCATGTAGCCCTTCATGATGCTGACACCATCCTTCTTGTCGAAGCAGATACCGGCCACCTCGTCAAAACAGACAACATCGTAGAGACACACCAGACCCCGTTTTCCAGTGGCGTTGTTGACGAACATCTTGGCCACGGTCGCCTTGCCACCGGAGATCAAGTGAGCGTACGGGGAAATCTGCTGGTAGATGTGACTCTTGCCCGTACCCCTGGGCCCAAGTTCGACGAAGTTGTAGTTGCTCTCGACAAAGGGAACCATGCGCAGCAGCGTCACCATCTTGGCGCGCTCCGAGAGGGCCGCAGGCTCGAGACCGATCGAGCGGATCAGCAACTCCTTCCACTCTTCGGTGGTAAATTGCGCGCGGGCGCGTTGGAGCGTTGCCAGTATGTCCGCCTTCGAGAGCTGGATCGCGCGCAAGCTCTCGATGGCGAAGGGACGACCATTGCGTTCCTCGGCAATCGTCGCGCTGTAGGTGAGCTTGACTTCGGCGTAGAAGCCGTCGGTCAACATGCGCTCGTGCTCGTGGACCAGATTGTCACCGATGCGCACATCCCGGAGCCCCACGCTGGCCAGCTCCACCAGAAAGCAATCGTGGCGCGCATCGAGGCGGGCCTTGACCAAGTCGATCAGCTTGACCGACCCCTTCTCCCGCGCGCGGGCCTTGAAAAGCTCCTGCTCCCCGGTGCGCACGGTGCGGTCCTGGAGCTGGCGCTCCACAATCTGGAGACCTTCTTCGATCTCGGTCTCATCGACCGTGGCGCAGTAGCGACCCAGGAGGAATTCCACGACATAGGTGGGTACCGGATACTGGCGGCTGTACTTGCGGACCAGGTCCTTGCGAACCAGGTACCCGTCAAGAGCCGCG
Organism: Candidatus Eiseniibacteriota bacterium; assembly: GCA_023128935.1. GTDB lineage: Bacteria > Eisenbacteria > RBG-16-71-46 > CAIMUX01 > WJJG01 > DAOVQB01. The sequence continues at coordinate 3,479 of JAGMDA010000047.1, forward strand.
GCCGCGAGCTGGTCGAGATGATCGAGTTCCATGACTACTCCTCGCCCCCAATTGTGGTGGCCGCCTTGCCCATCACCTGCCCGGACGGATCCAGAAGAACTAGGCTTACAATCGTGCCTTCCAGGGAATCATCCTCTACAAGAAGCCCGGCCCGGCCGTCCTGATCGAGCACCTTCGGTTCAGTGACGCTCGAAGATGGATCATTTGGTTTGGTGCGCAGGTCCGCCGTGATCCGCGCGGTTGCAGCTTCCACCGCCACGGGCGCGCCCGTGGCTTCCACATTGACCCGGCAGCGAAGCCCTCGCCACTGGATGTCGGTGATGGTCACTTCGCGCGGTGCCGCCTGGCTGCCAGCGGCAAACCGCAGGTCCGGGATCAGGCATTCCTGCAGGCTCACGCCACCATGGGCATACTCGTTTCCGCTCAGAAAGCAGTGCACTCCAGGGCCATAGGCAAATCGCTCGTGCCGATTCCAGTGCCACGGGGCCGTGGGAACGTCAATGTGCGAGCTGTCCTTGATCGATGCACAACGGCTCCAGCGGCTCTCGGTCAGGTACTTGGGCAACTGGATTGCAGGCAGACCACCGGGCATGAGCAGCCACCCGTGATCAGTGACCACGCGCACACGTCGCCAACCACTTGTGATCAGATCAGTGATGCGCTGCAGCAGCAGATCCAGTTGGTCATCGATGCGAGCCGCCAGTTGTGCCTGCAAGTTGTGACCGAGCTTGTCGAACTCCCCGTACTCGGTCCAGCCGCGAGCATGTGCCCCACGCGGATCTCCCGTCTCGGAGGGCGCGAGGATTTGGTGGCCGGAAGCAGACAAGAGCTTGCGGAAGCGAGCTGTGTTGACCACCTGGCGGCCGGCGATCGTTTCGGGCTGAAACCCCGACTCCGGCCGGTGTCCAACCAACTCCTCGGCAATGGGGGAAACTGCCGGCTTGGCAGTGGCCGTGACAGTCGGCAAGGCCGCCCAGCGCCAGTCTATCGCAACCCGCAGCCCGCCTTCCGCAGCCGCGTCGGCCAGCCGCTGGGCAATGTCGAAGCGCAGGCCGTCGACAAAGAGAAGGCACTCGCCTTGTTCAGCGGCAACGGGTGCGGAGCCGGAGTCGCGTGGACCAGGGAGGGCAGAGGAGCCATAGGAGCCGGGGACCTCGCGGACCTGCCCGTCGGTTGTCCGTTCGAGCCCCGTGGCCGCGATCTGCGTTTGGAGGTGGCGTGCAGTGTCCTCCAGCCAGGGCAAGTAGAGACAGCGCACGGCAGCCTTGACTGCCTGGACATCCTCGGCACTCTTGACCGCAGCGAGGGCTCGCAGCGCGGCATCATCGGCGCGATAGGCTCCCTCCACGTAGAGCTGCGCCATGAATTCGGGAGAGTCGCCACCGACCGCCTGCGCCGTCCGCTCGCTTAGGATCGTGAGGTACTCAAGTGCTTGGGCCAGGGGACTGCGGCCCAGCTTGGCCCACACCCAGTCGCGGCGGGGGCCGTGCTCTTTCTCCAATGCGGTGATCTTCTCTCGCCCTACGGTTGCAGGTGCATCTCCCAGCGCGAGCAACTCGCGCCGGAGGGTGTCTTCAGCCATCTCGTTCTCATCGGGCCAAGTTTGCTTTTCGAAGATGAGCTCCCCGGTCGGTTTGGCTCGCTTCAGGAGATCGGGGATCCCCGGATAGAGCACCGGCGATTCGACATAGCGCTGCCAGATCCCCAGCCAGGCGTCGCGGCCGAGGCCGAGTTTCTCGCCACCGACAATCTCGCCGTCGTCCTCGGGATCGAAGGCGTACTCATCGCGGCAGCGGGAGCGAAAGGCCGACCAAGCATCCTCACCCCACTCGGCTCGCATGCCGCCTGGATCTCCCAGCCAGAGGAGCAGGTCGCGGGGGATGTCGCCGCCCATCACGATCTCATCGAAAACCTTTGCGGTAAGCCGCCGGCCGCGCAGCCAAGAGAGAGATGTGGTGGTGAGCACGGAGAGTGCACCAAGCATCGCCTGGCGGGTTTGCCCGTCGCGGACCAAATCTAGCGCCAGGCCGCCATCTTCCGACACCAGGAAGGCCTCGACGGTCCAGTCCTTGCCATTCTTCTGTGTCCAGGTCGTGCCGCGGAATTGCAGCTCGACCAGGGGTTTTATGGCATCGGGACAATCCTCTGCCGCGCGCAGCCGCTGGCGGCCAACCTCTGGCATGTAGATGATCGGGATCGCGGTTTCCGGCAGCGTGGTTTCTGGAAGCGCGGTCTCCGGCAGCGTGATTTCTGGAAGCGCGGTCTCTGGCAGCGTGCGCTCGATCGCACATCTCAGCCAGATGGCCGGCCCGGTGCGAGTATCGGGATCGAATTCTCCCAGTGTCAGCAACTCTGGCAGGAGCGGTCGCAACTGCTTGACGACCGGCCGCCATTGACCATCGGGATCGGTCCACAGAATCGCCGCCGGCGCAACCATGTCGGCCGGATTGAACCGCCCGGCCTCTGTGACGGAGGCCTTGACGGCCTCGAGCAGTGTGGCGTGCTGTTGAGTTGAGTGTTGCATCGTCACCTGCTGACCTCTTTCTCTGTGTCGTTCTTCGCCCGAGCCTCACGTTTGACAGCGATGGTATAGTGGCAGGCGTTGTAGCGATTGCCGTCGAACTCAGCGGCACCCATCCAGTCGGTCGCCCCTTCATCCCAGCCCCAGAACCAGGGGAATTGGTCCCGCTCCCGGCGGGGCTCTTTGCCGCGATCCTTGCCCCATTTGATGTTGGGTTTCCAGCGCAGGATGCCGGCGCCCTTGCGTCCATTCGGCAAGTCGCTGGCCAGGAAGGGGCGGATGTTCAGGCGCACGCCATCATTGATGTCGGGCTCCCAGCCGATAGGCTGTTCGGCAAGTGGTTTCCAGCGCACGAAGATGTCGAAAGGCGGCTCGCCTGCGAGGATCGCCTCCAGGCGCTGTTTGAGTTCCATCGCCGCGGCCAAACGCTCTTCCGCGCCCCCGGCGCCACGCTTGACACCATCCTTCTGACGGGTGATCCAGTCACCCAAATAGCTGTAGGTCAGGTTCTCAAGGAGCATCCGGGCTTGGGCCTGTCCCTCGGCCAACCTGTGGTAGTTGACCAGCGCGTGGAACCCATCGCGCTTGCGCCCATCCCAGATGTGCCAGATGAAGGGGCGATGATGGAAGAGCTTGCAGTGCTGCTGGAAGAAATCGTTGCGCAGCCAGTCGTCGAGGTCTTTGGCGGACGATCCGCTCTCGGAGATGAGCGCTGCTTCCCTGTCTGGTGACCAGTCCGCGCCATAGGCTGCGGCCAGGAGCGCGCGCAAGCGTTCAGCGGCGGGATCTTCACCGCGGACAGGTGCGATGCAGCCGATGCCGTCGCGGTCTGCATACTTCTCGAGTTCGCTACAGCGGCCGATCAGTTCGCGAGCCTCGCTGGAGAGGCGCATCTCTTTATCGGTCTCCGCTAGCCATCGGTAGCCGAGGAGGCGGGCCACCGCGACGTGCAGCGGGGCGGTCGAGACTTCGGGGCGACCGTGATAGAGCCATTGGGTTGGGTCGTCCGAGTATGGTTCCGGGAGACCGTTGGGATAGCGCTCCTTTGCTTCCCCTTCCCATCTATCCTTGTCAAAAGGAACACGAACAAGAGGTCCTCGCACCTTCAGTGACTTGTCGATACTCCTCACTAACTCCGCGAACTCGTCAGAAGACATGAAACACCAGACGACGGCCAAGTTCCGGACATCTCTGGGGATGACGGCCACACTGCTGTCGTCAAAGAGGTGGCCTGAATACAGGGACACTGGTAGCTGACCCATCGCGCTCACCAGAACTCCCAGTTTGCCCCATGCCGCTCCACCTCGGATCCACGAACCGACGAGGTTCTCGCCCAGCCTGTCAACGACGAACTGACGAAACCGCCCATTGCCATCTTCCCAGAAGAATACGTGCTCCATACCGCCAAACACCGTGGTCGTCTTGACCGTGCTTTGATGATAGCGCCACTGCGGCGCAATGATACGGACTTCCCAAGAACACCTCACGAACCGCGGCCGGTCTCCGCTCTGTATGCCGTTGTGATAGCTGGCATGCTCCTCAAGGAGTGGCTTTGCAGAAACACCCCCAAGGACTATCACGCATCTTGGATTCGCGAGTTGCTCCTGCTGACGCGTCCATATGCAGCTAGCGGACTGGAGTGCCACGCTCTTTGCGTTCGGGCTTTCTTTGTTCTGGACATCAAACGCCGCAAAGTGGCTATCCTTGGTCGGAGAGGCGAAGCTGGCGGTGAACAGGCAAACGTTCACAACTTCGCCACTGATCGACTCGAAGGCCCCTGGACCCAATCTGGCAAGGCCATTCCAGGTTAGGCGCGACAGGAAGTGTTCTCGGAAACGCCCGTACCTGTCCTTGTAGAGCCAGTCCTGCATCGAGACAGCGGCGAGGGTTCCGCATTTAGACAGGAACCTTGCCATCCGCAGCAGAAAGGCGGTGGCCAGGTTGGGCCGCCCCAGCTCAAATCGAGAGACTACGTGCTCCGACATGGTTTGATGTTGGTTTCCCGTCTGAAGGTAAGGGATGTTGGTTACCAGTAGATCGTACTTGTCAGACAGCAGCTTGCCGGCCTCCGCGATTCCTGCGGCCGACACCCTCAGCTCAGCTTGATCGTAGTGTCCCAACTGGGAGTTCGACTCATTCGATATCGCGTCCCTGAGCAGCTCTCGAATCTCTTCATACGAAGCGCTGAGTAACGTACCCTCCATCGCAGGGGGATCGATGAGGGTCCCCAGGACGGATGCATCTTTGAACAAGTCGTACAGGTGGCTCAATCCCTCTTGTGCTCTCACGTTCCCGCTTGCAGAGGCGAGCCAATCGTCCCGTTTGGCGTTGGGCGCCATGCCACTACAAGCAACGCGGATATCCGGCAGCGGCCGATGGCCACCAGCGTTGGGATAGGTCCAGGCGGCAAGGGCCAGCGCAAACGCCGCGATCTGGCAGCATCGCTCGTCGATCTCCAGTCCGTGGAGGTTCTCGCGCAGCACCGCATCCACCGCTTCCCTGGCCGACAATCCCTCCTCGGCCATGCGCATCGGCACGAGATGACGGAGCAGAGCCACCAAGAAGTGGCCGGAACCGCAACAGGGATCGAGCACCCGCAGGTCGGCCGCCGCTCGCGGCCAGCCCACGAAGGTGCCCGCCGCCGGCTCCCAAGGGCCGTTGCCGTCGTCGCGGCGTACGAAGCGCAGGTAGTCCCAGGTCACGCCAGTAAGAGCCAGCGTCCGGCTGAGCTGCTCCTCACTCTGGGCGGAGGTGGCCAGAGATGGATCCTTCGATAGCTTCTTGCCGGCCCACCAGGCCCCCAGCGTGTTGTGGATCAAGAAGCTCACCATGTAGGGTTCGGTGAAGAGCTGGGTCACCGCTGGCAGTTCATCGGCCCCGATCTTGCGTCCGGATGCGTTGACCTCGGCTTTGCGCTTGCTCTGCCAGTATTGATAGACCCAGCCGAGGGCATCGGGCGCCATGAAGGTGGCCGGGTGCAGGCTGTTCAGGAGGCGTTCCAGCTTGAGCTGATGCTCGCGCGCCAAGCCGACACTGAGCAGGGGATCATCGGGGCGGAAGATCTGCGGCAACATGCGCTCGGCGCAGCGGCTGGCATAGATCCATCTGTCTACGCCGCTCTCTTTGCCCAGCTCCTCGGCCTCGTCGAGGCTGATCGGCATCTGGCTTTCGGGCTCGATGAGCAGAGCGTTTTCAGCGAGGAAGCGCGCAAAGAGCATCCGGTGCCAATGCTCGTAGGCGCACTCCTGCACGAGGTGAAGAATCCCCAGACGCCCCGAACGATCTTGAGCATCCCCGAGCTGGCGGGCCCGGGCACGCAGGTGGTTGCGCAGGTATCGGGCGCCGGAATCCATGTGCGTGTAAGGCTCGTGGTGGTGAACGGCGAGGGCTTCGAGGGCCGTTCGGGCGCCTTCCTCGGCGGCATCACGGGCCTCGATGATGGCTCGCTCGAGCTTGCCGCGCAATTCGGTTGCAAGTGCGGTCATTTCAGGGGCCTTCTCATTACTGGCACTCTAGGACAAAGCTTACCTGCCTCCATGGAGCGCAGCGGAATAGCGGTCAGGTGCAGCGCCTTGTTGACAGTGTCGTCGATCGCGTATTTCATGCAAGTCATCCGAATCCGCAGGTGGGGGAAGTTCTTAGCCTCAGTTCCCGCAAAGCCCAGGTCGATCGCGCTAGCCGGCCGCCTACCCCGCAGCGCCATTCTCGATCTGCATGAGTCGTATCGCCTGCTTGTTTCCAGGCTCGAAGAGCGTCTGGCCAGATTTGGCTGCATCTCAACACATCCGCATTCGAAGCCCCGTAACATCTACAATCATAATGAACTACATCGCACCCAGGACATGCTGACCGCCAACGACAAGGCCCCAAACGGCCATCTCCGCTGACAAGGCCAGATTTGGCCGGATTTGGCCGAATAGCATTCACGAGGTGCCTCTGGCGGTTCGTTTGTAGGCGGTAGCTCGTCCCTTTCCGTGCCGCTCGATGAATCCGAGTCTCTCCATCTCGGCCAAATCCCGTCGCGCCTGACGCTCGCTCACACCGACGGCATCGACAGCTTCGTCAGGGGCGCAACGTCGTACTCATTGTGCAAGCCAACGTCTCGGATTATCTCCCCGCCGAGGAGCCAGAGATAGTCCATGTGATTCTTGATCGTCTTCCGCGTCAGGCCCTTGGCGATGAGATGCACAACGAACGGTATCATCACACCGAGCAAACCTTCCCCATAGGCAAGGTCGCGTTTGGCTCCTTGCCAACTGTCAGGCCACTCCGGAAAATCCGGGCAGATATCTTCGGGTGCTTTCATGCGGCTCTCGGCCGACGAATGCTTGGTTCGGTGTGCAGCCCCATCGCCTATCCGCCGCAGCGGATCACTCAGCTGCTTCGATTTCTTCATTGGTGTGGGTCTCCCCTACTTGCAGCCAAGTGCTCTCGATAGTGCCGTTCTCTGCGATTCCAGAATTCGGCGCCGATCCCCAGAGCCGATTCGAGCTCCAGGGCAATCTGGGTGGTAATGGGCGCCTTCCCTTTGATGATTTCATCGATGGCCTTCCTTGGCCGGTCTGTTCTTGCCGCCAATTCCGCTGGCGAGATGCCGCGTTCCTCGAGGATCTCTCGCAGGGTTACGCCCGGAGGCGAAACCTCAGATGGACGGTACCCATTCGTGGTTCCCTCAGCCATGGGAGTCCTTCGCTCCAACTACTTGGTTGGGGCTTGGCGCGCAATTCGTCTGGGAATCTGCCATTTTCAGATCCTCTCTCGCAACTGCTGTCCATTCAACACGTTGCACCTGGACTTCCGGATCGGATAGCTCGCGGCCCCTCTATTCGCGCACATAGGCGCACATGGGCAACCACCTCCGTCAATATAAGTTACGCCGATTCTCTCCCCGAAAAATTCCCGCCAGTCACATGGCGTCACATACCCCTCCTACGCCCAGAATGGCAGGTAGCGCGTGTCCTTTCGTGACCCGCCTTCCTTCTTCTTGATCAGTCTCTGGTCAACGGCATCTCGGATGACACGAGAAACCATCGAATAGTTCTTCTTGTCTATTCGCAGACGTTCTCGAAGCGTGCTGTTGCTCATCTCCCGGCCTGACACATGGCAGAGACAGGCATGCTGGTAGCAGGCGCGAACCCGGTCACCTCGATCCATATCCGAGAAGCTGCGGGGTCCATGGAGAATCGCAACCGTAGCATGCGGCGTAGCCCGGAAATCCGGGGCCGGCAACTGATGCGCCTCAACGCTCGAGATCACCTTGTCGATCCCGGTGCCACGCTCCTCGCAGATCTCCATTCGGCGAAGCAGCCCGGCTATCACTTCATTGCGGGATTGAGGAGGTTCATCAATAAAACGCAGAGTATCGATCAGCGGCGGGCCGGGATTGCTGATCTCCAGCCGTTCGCTGAAGATCTCGACCATCGGGCTGGTGCCAGATACCGTCAGATCCTGGTGAATGAGAGCATTGGCCACCAACTCGCGGACGGCCACCTTGGGAAACATCCGCACTTCACGACGGAAGGCCGTTCCGATCTCCTCGTGCTGGGGAAGTCGGTCGTTGATGTAGTCAACCAAACCATTGAATCCAATCGCATAGCCCTTCCCGCCAGTCTGCTCTTTGATCGTATCCAGCCGGTCACTGCCTCGATAGAAAATCACGCGCGGGGCCTTCCTCGCCAGTCGATCGAAGCGCCCAAGATCGGCCGCGAAGAGAATCGCTCCAACATTCGAAATGTCGAAACGGTCGCCTACCTGGCGAATCACGATGTTCTCGGCCTCCAGTCGCTCCAGAATGCCGGCTCGGTTCTCTGGCAGCGGTATGTCCATGAGACGGAAGTAGGACGGGTAGTCAATCAGCTTCAGCACATCCCCCGCTGTCACCCGGCTAGCAGCCACCGAAGATTCGAACGACTCCCCAGAGAGGAGCGACCACAGAGCGCGCTCCTTCTCGGGATGGTCTTTGAGTTTCTTCTTGTAGCTTCCGATCCGGATGTACCTGATGCCCTTGAAGGCAACCGGTGTGTGCAAGGCAGGTTGGATAGAGAAGAGCACAACGGGGCGTGCATC
>JAGMDA010000470.1 GCA_023128935.1 Candidatus Eiseniibacteriota bacterium
GGCCGATGCCCTCGGCTCCGAACCGTCGCGCCAGGGTGGCTTGATCGGGAGTGTCGGCATTGGTGCGTACTTTGAGCTGGCGTCGCGAGTCGGCCCATTCCATGAAGACGCGGAATTCATCGGCCACTTCCGGTTCGATCGTCGCCACCTTGCCGGCCATGACCTCGCCTGTCGATCCATTCAAGCTCATGTAGTCGCCGCGCTTGAGGGTGACGTTGCCGATTCTAAGGAAACCTTCTTCTTCATGGATCTCGGCAGCCGAGCAGCCCGCCACACAGCACTTGCCCATTCCCCGCGCCACAACGGCGGCGTGCGAAGTCATGCCGCCCGTGGCCGTCAAGATTCCCACGGACACTGACATCCCGTGGATATCGTCTGGGGAGGTCTCGCGCCTGACCAGGATCACTTCTGTGGGCTCTCCACCTTCGCCCGCCTCCCGCGACATCACAACAGCCTCGTCCGGATCGAACACGACTCTGCCCACCGCCGCGCCAGGGGAAGCAGCAAGTCCGCGAGCCAGAACTGTGAAGGAGGCCGAGGGATCGACCCGCGGATGGAGAAGCTGATCGAGTGAAGACGGGGCAACGCGTAGGAGCGCCTCGTCACTAGTGATCAAGCCTTCGGAGACCATGTCCACGGCGATCTTCACTGCAGCCTGGGCCGTGCGTTTGCCCGTACGCGTCTGCAGCATGAAGAGCCGCCCCTCCTGTACCGTGAACTCGAAATCCTGAACGTCCCGGTAGTGTAATTCGAGGCGGTCGGTGATTTTCCTCAATTCCTTGTACACCTCTGGCATGTCATCGGACAGTTCTTGAATCGGACGCGGCGTGCGGATGCCGGAGACGACATCTTCGCCCTGCGCATTGCGCAGATACTCGCCATAGAAGACCTTCTGTCCAGTCGCCGGGTTGCGTGTGAACCCCACCCCGGTGGCGCAATCCTCGCCCATGTTGCCATAGACCATGGCCTGGACATTCACAGCGGTCCCCAGATCGTCCGGGATGCCATTCTGCTTGCGGTAGAATACGGCCCGGTCGTTGTACCATGATTTGAAGACCGCGTCGCGCGACATGCTCAGCTGCTCGAGCGGGTCCTGTGGGAAGGATTTGCCTGTCAAATCCTGGATAATCCCCTTGAATTCCGAGACCAGGCGGATCATGTCCTCTTCGGTCAGATCAAGGTCCATTGTGACGCCGCGCTCACGCTTGAGCAGATCCATCCGTCTTTCAAAGGTTTCCTTGGGGATACCAAGGACCACATCACCGAACATCTGAAGGAAGCGCCGGTAGCTGTCGAAGGCAAATCGCCGGTTTCCCGTTTTGGCAGCCAACCCCTCGACCGATGCATCGTTGAGCCCCAGGTTCAGGATGGTGTCCATCATGCCTGGCATGGAGAACTTCGAACCCGATCGGACCGACACGAGCAGAGGATCGTTGGGATCGCCCAGCTTATTGCCCTGGCCCTTCTCGAGCAGGCGGAGGGCCTCCAGCTGCTGCACCTGGAACTCCTCGGGCAACTTTCCACCGAGCGCATAGAAGAGGCCACAGACGCGGGTTGTAATCGTGAACCCCGGGGGCACCGGGATACTGACATTCGTCATCTCCGCCAGATTGGCGCCCTTGCCGCCCAGGAGATCGCGCATCTCCCCACCTCCGTCGGTGCGTTCGGCACCGAAGGAATACACCATCTTTTCAGAAGGATCCCAAGTGGATGAGGCTTGGTCCGCCCTGCCTGCATGGACCCCTGATTGCACTGCCATGATCGTCTCCCTTGAACCGTGTGTGCGCAAGTCCGCGCGCTGAATTCGCTAGGACCGCGCCCACCAGCTCCTCGCCAAGAGCGCGTTTTTCACCAGCCATCTACTTCCGCTGCACGTATCCGCACAATCGCGAAAACGCGTTGGGATGTCCCTTGGAAGCAGCCTTGGGTGTTCACTACCGTATGATCGTAAAGAACCCCTGGATACTTTCGCCTCCAGGTGCTTCCACGGCAAAAAGGTAGACCCCGGATGTGACATCCGTACCGTGGTCATTCTTGAGGTCCCAGGAGCAGGAACCACCGCTCATCCCACCCTGGGTCTGGAAGTGGTGCATAACTTGGATCAGGTCCCCCGAGTTCGTGTAGATGCGCAGTGTGGCCTCCTCGGGGAGGTTGAAGAACTGGACCATCGAGGAGCTCTGGGGACCGAAGTGGCAACTGGGATCTCCTTCGATAAACGGATTCGGAACCACGAAAACATTCGCAAGCAGGGGCGGGGCGACAATAGCCGCGACCCGCGGAATCAACGGAGTGGGATCAGCCTCAAGCCCCTGCCCGGCCAGAGCGGCGGAATCCCGGAAGAAACCTTCCTCCTTGGTATCGCGGAGAACCCGATGGACGCCGCCGTCCAAGTACTTCCAGGAGTACCTGGTGAGACTGTAGTAGAACGGCATCCCGTTGTGCGGTCCGGAAACAACGGCAGGATCGGTAATCGTTCCGCCTCCACGGGGGATAATCGAATCCGGGTCAACGAATGCGCGAGCGGTATCGCAGCTCGTCCATCCCCAAGTCGTATCCCCGAAATCATAGATGCGAAGAAGCTTCAAGGAGTCCGGATCAGGATAATCCCCCCTCCAAATGATGTAGCCGCCAAAGCACTCCGGGGTCCTCGCGCACGGAACGCAGTTGCCCATATACCACGACTCGATCATCCCTTCGTCATCGGCGAAATACGCAGAAAAACCGTCAGACGAAATGGCACATCCAGTGATCGGCCGACCCAAGTCCCCCTGCATCTCATAGGCGCGGCCGGTGAATCCATCGCACATGCCCACAGTTCCATCCCTGCGGGCGTAAATAATATAGTTGCTCTCTCGCGGCGTATAGGCAATGAAGACGCCTCCCGACTGCTCCAGGTTGCACCCTCCCCGGAGCTCCCCTTGCATGGCACCCCAAACCCGGATACCGCCCTCACTATCGGCGCTGGCAAGCCGATCGCCTGCCGTAGAAAACGACAGCCCAGCAATCCGCCGTCCGTCGTGGCCATCGGTCACGGCGCGCGGGTCAGTCCCGGCTCGCAGGGAATAGATGGCTACTTTCCCGTCATCTTTCCCCACCGCAATGGCCACTCCATCACGAGCGATCCCCAAGGAAGTGAGGGTGGTTGAGCCCGCGACCAAGACCTCCTTCTGTAGGATTCCCGGCCTGGTCCAGTGCCGCCAGTATCCATCCTCCCCAACGGAGACAAACGAAGAGTCGGTACTGCTAGCCAGTGGCTTGAAGGCCAGGCCCCGGCACGCACTTGCGTGCACCTCATATGCTTGCGACTCGGAAGAAAGATGCGGGCGCCACACCATCACCGTGCCATCGTCCAATCCGGCCAGGAGCATGACACCGTCCGGGTGAAGGGCACAGCTGAGGACTTCAGTACCCTCAGCCACCGGGCTGAGTTCTTGGGCCTTCTGCCAGGTCCTGTCAGTTGCATCGTAGTGCCACTGAACAAAGCGTCTCGATGAAACTTCCCAGAGCCAGAGAGCGCCCCCGCTGCGGGTGAAGGCGAGAAAGGGAATCGAGTCCTCAGCAACTTGCATCGCCCTCAGGAAATAGAGGCTGAGGTTCCCCGTGAAGACGGGATCGTCCTCCTGCGGCGTCCATGTCAAGCTCACGCGCCTGTCACCCACAACTGGATTCGTATCGAACGACAGCGCCTCAGCCAAACCGTAGAAACCACACAGAATGACTCCTGCCACGAGAATCCGCACAGTCCATGCTCTCATCTGCGCACCTCGGAACTCTGGGCACTGGAACACTAGAGATCCTTGCCCTCAACCAACCAAGTAAGGGCTAGCGTCATTGCTCCCTTAACACTGGATTCCTCGAAGTAATATAAATTAAAGGAGAAACAGACAACCCGTCCGCGGTCGGAGCCATCCCGGATCTCCTGATCCGTGGCCTGGGTCTTCCATGCCACGGGCATGCCATCTAGTTTCGAGCCCGGCCGGAACGTTTGGCCCGCGTAAAGAAGTTCCATCCCACCCAACACCTCCAGCCGCTCATACCAAGGAATCGCGCCGGGATGGTCCGGGTCCGGCACGAGACACTCGTAGTTTCTAATCCCGCGCGTTTCACTTCCCCATCTGGCGACATCGAGACTGAGATCCGGGTAGTTCGGATCCATAGCCATCGCAGCTACAAGCGTCTGCTGGATTACCCTTGCATTCGTGGTGCCCCGAGGTATGTCCAGGCAACCCTCCAACCTCAAGTACTGCCAGAGGAAACCGAAGCTATTCCAATACTCTCCGATGGTCGTGGAAGTCGTGGCGCATCTGGTGTCCGAATCATCCGAAAAGCCTCTCGCTGTGATCGATCTCACCGGACCATCGTAGGCCAGAAGCATCAGATTCCCGCCCAAGCCGACATAGCGGGAGAGGTACAGCTCCTGCGCGGCTGTCCGCAAGCCGCACCCGCTGCCAGTGTCCCAGATTACGTTCTGGTATCTGCCGAGCAACTCGAGGAAGTTATCCGAAATGGCGGGCTGCGGGATGATATCTCCTGTGCCAAACGTTTCGTGAACATCTATGGAATCGACAGGCATTTCAGCGGGAAGGTACTTCTTGGCGGCCGAGAACACCCTGAAGCGCCAACTATCCGTCTCTTCATCCGTGGTCTCCCAATCCGGGTTGCTATATGGCATGCCGGACCTTGGAGCCGGTGCGGGGAGATCATCAATAATCAGGAACTTGCGAGTGAAACTGAAGTCGGCCACTTTGATCTCAACATGGCAGCGTGTCTCCGTATTGGGGTTGTTGGAAATGTCTCGCATCTTCATATAGAAATCGTGTGTAGTCCCCTCATCGCTCCGGGGAAATGAGATGGTCGCTTGCATGCGATCTCTGGTCGCCCAGCCGATCCAACCTCCCCTCCCGTCCAATGATCGGAACGAGTCATCGTCCGGATCCGGCAGATCGAGCCCGTAGTCACAGGGTCCTGGGTCGGTCCCGCTCCCGGTGGCATCTCCCTCCCAGATGAAGCGGATGCGCTGCTCGGGAGCCACTGTGACGACCCATTTCTCATCCTCGAACTTGCCGGTAAGGAATCTGTGCATTCCCAGCGAAGGCTCACTGATGATCACCTCGATATTCTTGTCCCCGGCCTGAAAGCCCACCCAGTTGCCCTCAGCACCAGTACTTCGCTGGAGATCCAGCTCCACAGCGCCAGCCTCATCGATGGCCCGCACGGCGAAGGCGTAAAAGATACCTACCTCCATGCCGGTGAGCCACTGGTTATCGGTCGTTCCGGGAACCCGCAGCCAGGTCTTCTCAGCCTCGTGGAGATAGGCTTGGTCCTCTTCATCTGGATACTCGTCTGGGGGCAAGGTTCCCAGTAGGAGGTTCGGTGCATTCTCAAAGAGCTGCCTCATTTTATCTGCATCGTTCAGTTGCCCCCCGGTGGTAACTCGAATGAACTTGAGTTCGAACCAGACGGGCAGCTTGTCGATTGACGTGGCATCCGCATCGTGGCCCAACCAAGTCACCCGCAGCGAGCGCGCCCATTTCGGAGTGATAGCCGTGCCCCCGGCCTGTGGCCTGATGATTGTCGTCGTCGGGGCAATTGTCCGCGCATTGAAATAGCGCTTGGCTGGCGTCGAGCGTGCGTAGTCATTGTCCACTGAGCGAACGAAAAAGGCATGCCAGTCGGTAAAGACCTCTTTGCCGTCCACTGTTTCCAACGTGGCCGCCTGGAAGGGAATTACCTCATCGAACGCTGTTGTCTCGTGCCAGGCATTCTCTGAGACCGTATCGTCGATCGCCCACTCGAAGAAGCGGACTACTCCATCGGTATCAGTGCCGTGCCAGTAGAAATGGACGGTGTTCTTGTCTTCCCGCTTGCCATCTTCCACCACCCCGCCCGTGATGAACACCGTCGGGGATTCATTCTTCGTGCGCTCCCCCTGAAACCCCTCCTCGGGAAAAAGGAGGCATTGTGGAATGAGCAAGACAATGACAAGGGATAGGGCCAGGAGCACAGCGCTCCGCACCTTGGCCTGTCGGCGCAGGACTCTCATCGGATTTATCCCCTCTTGTCAGCCCGAACCACCAGCCACCGATTGCCACCCAGGCATACAAGGCCCCCCGCCTAGTCCACTACGTGGAATGGGACCTGCCGGATGACATAGCCCTTTCCATCGTCATAAAGGGCGTCTTCGTTGATCCTCACTTTTAGTGTGTAGGAACCCTCTCGGGGCCGCATTTCGATCTTTCGCTCAAAAATCCCTTCCGTCGACGGCTCGCCTATTCCATCGAAAAGAAAGCCCATGCCCTCGACACGCAACCCATACTGGAATAGGGCCGTTGTGGAATCTGGATCCCAGGCCCGCACGTGCACGATCAGGGAATCCCCCCAGGCTCGGATCGAATCCAGCGCAACGACCTCGTCTCGCATCGGGAACTGCAGGCGCCCCGACGCAACGTCCAGCGTGTCGCGCAGTCTAGGGGCCTGATTGATGTAGATCTTGAGCTGCGCCGGGGTGCCGTCCTTGCGCCCGTACCTGTCCGCACACCGGGCAAAGAGACTCCTGTACGAAGTGGTTAATCGGGTCAGCTCTATAGTGTTGTCGACTGTATCCTCTGGTGTCCCCCACACACCTCCCATCCCAAGACGATACTGGAAATTCGAAACACCACCACCTTCATCCCCATCGGGATCCCAACCCCAGACCTGGGCCACTATATTCACGGGATGCACAGCCCGGGACACACTTGCTACCAGGGGCACCGTGTCGCCCTCAAAGAAGCTCAGTGTATCCTCCCAGGCATCTGATGTTGCATAGAAGATAATCATGGAGTCGGGCTCGGGGATGCCATCATTCCATTCACGTCGGAAGTGTGTCTGAGGATCCCGGTTCCAAACGAAGGTGCGCACGAGCGGATCCAGGCCCATGAAGCCGGCATCATCCACACCCTGCAAGCTGAAGCAGTACTTCCCGCTCGTCAGGTTGGTATACTCCACTTCAAGATCATCCGGGCCACCCATGATCGGTTCCACGTCGAGCGGTGCGAGCGAATACTTATACTGGAGGATATCTCCAACAGGGATCGTGTCTCCGTACTCACCAAGCATGCGGTCATCGTCCACGCCCTTCCAGCGGAACCGGACCCCCCACCCTGCTGACACCGTGTCGGTTGGAACCGGATCTGCAGTCGACTCGAGGGAATCCGTCCCACTCCCCGCAAGATCGAACGCCTCCGCGACTAGGAAGACGGGTGAAGGTGGCATGAGATCCAGCGCCGCAAAGAAGGTCCAGGCAGGTTCGGGGTCCATTTTGCCCTCGTTGTCCACAGCGCGTATGTAGAACCTATGTCCAAGGACTTGTTGGTTGCTGGCCACCGGAAAGCGCATGAGAGAATCCGTACGGGTGGTGAAGTGGTATGTCAGGGTGTCCTCATCAGCAGGCAGGGAATCGGTGATCGCATATTGATACCCGACGACCTTCCCGTCAGGGTCGTCTCCATACCAATATAAGTGGACCAGATAAAAGGCTGTTGTGCTTTCGGCCGGCGCGCCAGTGAGATAGGTATCCGGTGGCAGATTCCTGTCCACCTCGGTCGTCAACTCATCGCGGCATCCATACATGCACAGCAGGAATGCTCCCATCGCCAGAATCAATGCGCAAGCAACCCTACGCGACCGCACCCCCGTTCCACCGCGACCGACCCTACCATGCATACCTCATCCCTCCCGGGGTTCTCTGGGAACCTTGCGGCGAGATTTCCCCCTGGCGCATACTGATCGCCCACTCGCTCAAAAGTCTTAGACGGAAGCCACCTACGTATTCCCCACAGGATTGAGCAGGCTACCAAAGCATTCCGCAAGTGTCAATCCGAAATGGGGAAGGCAACCTCTGCTGCCGCAAGGACAAACGAGGCCCGGAGGATATCCTCCGGGCCCCATCTTCCGAACATAACGAAAGCGAAAAGCAGCCTATCTCAGGACAATCATCTTCTTG
>JAGMDA010000471.1 GCA_023128935.1 Candidatus Eiseniibacteriota bacterium
AACACGCCGAGGAAGGGCTCCAATCCGGCGGCCGCCCCCCTGGCCAAGACGGTGATGATGCCCGAGACGATCAGAATGTTGAGGAACCCGCTCCTATAGTAGCCCACGTAGATCTGCCCGAGACCAGGCATTAATGAGCAGAGGGCAGCCAGTCCGGGGGATTTTCCCAACCGCTGGCTATTTGTCGACTGCAAATTCTCAGATTCTAGACAGAGCTTGCAGATGACACCTCCCCTCCAATGGATCGCACATTGCTCACATAGCGGTTTCGCGCACTTTGTACAGGTAGCAATGGCGGGCACGTTTTCATGGTTGGCGCAATTCATGGTGGTCTCCTTCCAGGGGATCTCTCTCATGCGATTCGTTCTCCGGCCGCGGGGAGTCCTTCTCCGTGCGACCGAGTGTGCATTGAATCCACAACGGTATGGTTGTTTGACCCGGGGCTTCTCGGATCCAGATGCGGGCCTCAGCCCACCTCGCCCTAAGTGTGTCGGTCTGGGCCGTGGCGAGTGTCGAGATCTGCCCGCTCGTCACCGTGATCTCATCTTCCAGCGTGGATTGGAAGCTCAGTGCTTCGATCCCGCGTTCAATGTGGCGACCGATGCTATGCCCGACGCCCTGCATCATCTGAAATCCTTGCAGGGCTGGTTTTCCCGCCACCGGGGTCATCAGCAGGGCACAAACGACTGCGCCCTCCCAGAGGCTCTCAGGTTTTCGCCATAGAGCCCGGAGCACTTCCCGGATGCCTGGCTTCTGACGCGGGATCCGGACGGCCCCCAGGCCGCGGGCTTGCGATGTCCTCGACGATTGGCCTGGGGCCGTTTGGAGAGCCATGGCCCGATCCGCGACCTCGCGGGCGAACGATCGGTCGGCTTGCAGGCGGGGGAAGACGGCATAGGAGTGTGGGAGATCCCGCATCACACCGGCCAATGCACGGCAGGACGGGCAATGGGTCAGGTGGCGTTCAAGACGGCGAGTGATGTCGGCATCCAAGACACCATCCAATTCCTCAGCCAGTCGTTGCTCCATGTAGCGACAGTCGGAGCCCACTGTCCGCTGCAGCGTTTCCTCGAACCAATTGGATTCTGAATGATTGACGAGATCTGAATGATTGACGCGAGAAGTGGCCCTGCCGCGGATCGCGGTCTGATTGAGTAAGGACATCTGCTCTGCTGCCAGCTGCTGGCAGCCCGCGCAGGCGGCCTCGTGCTCAACCATCAGGCTGAATTCGATCTGCGCTAGCTCGCCATTGAGATAGCGCGGCAGCAGCTCCCTGAAGGTTCTACAGTCCATTGGATCCCTCCGGCTGTGCCCGGGTATTGCGCAACCTCAACCTGGCTTGGGCGCCTGCATTTCGCAGCCTTAGGATTGCGCGGCCAAGTTCTATCCGTGCCCGGTGGATGCGGGATTTGACGGTCCCAATGGGGAGTCGGAGCATCTCAGCCATTTCCTCAATTGAGTGCTCCTGCAGATCCTTCAGCACAATAGCTTCGCGGCTGATCTCACCAAGCGTGTTCAATGCCTGGTGCATATTCTCCACTCGCTCCTGCCGTTCAAAGCGCTTGTCGGGTGGTTCACTGCTGGCTGCCAGGGAGGGGAAGTCATCCACAGGCGTGTCGACGATCACTTGATCCCGCTTCCGATGCCGATAGCGGTCGATGCACAGGTTCCGCGCCAGCCGGTTGAACCAGGCCTGGAACGGCCGCGCAGGATCGTACTGCTCCATTTTCTCATAGACGCGCACAAATATCTCCTGTGCCAGGTCGCGGGCCTCCTCACGGTTGCCCATGAACTGATACGCGAGGTTCAGCACACGGTCCTGGTGGTGCCTGATAAGGCTTTCCCAGGCCCGCGCGTCACCCTGTTTGCAGCGAAGGAACAGTTCCTCGTCGCTCGTCACTGCGCTCCTCGATCGTCTCAGGCCGGCCGCCCCCATGGCAGAAATCACATCTGCCTTGGGATTGTCAGCCGCACTAACTGAGCCCCTTCAATCCCGCCATCAGAAGCCACTTCATTCCCACCGTCAGAAGTCCCTACGAACCGCCGATAGCCCGGGTTCGGCGGAAAGAGGGGGGAGGGCTGGGTCCCCGGCGGGCTTGGGCCCCAACCCCAAAGGTCACCAACGAGCCGAGGCAAGGG
>JAGMDA010000472.1 GCA_023128935.1 Candidatus Eiseniibacteriota bacterium
TGCATACATGGGGAGGCGGTTCCGATACCACCACGGTTGACGATAGCCTCATGATCCCGGGGCGCAAGTTCGCCGACAGCCGTGTCTTGTCGCAACCGATTCTGGCAGACCTTGACCAAGACTCCAATATCGAGATGCTGGTCGCTACGAACTCATCCTATTTGTCCTGCTTCGAGTGGGACAGCACGGGTGCGACAGCGAAGGCCGAGCGGGGATGGCCGCAGTTCTTCCCAGATATCCCGATGGCTCCGTGCATCGCGGACGTAGATGGCGCCGGCAATCTGGAGATGGTCATTCAGGATCAGTCGGGGTTGGTGCATCTCTTTGAACTTCCTGGGGATGCCGATGGGGCCAGCTTGCCCTGGCCAGAATACGGCCACGATCCCAGAAACACCTTCAATGTGCTCACACCTAGGGATCTTACTGATCGCGGGGGCCCTCATGGAGGGAGAGGCCTTGCCTTTGGGGGAAGAGCAACTTGGCTGGAGGTTGGACCAAACCCACACAGCGCGATCAGTTGGTCGCTCTTTGAGCTCGATCACCAAAGGGGCGTTAGGCTTGAGGTCTTCGACCTCCAGGGCCGACGAGTGCGGATGCTGGTCGACGGTGTTCTCGAGCCCGGAAAGTACCGCGTGCCTTGGGACGGGCGGAAGGATCAAGGCGCCCGCGCGGGCAGCGGCATCTACTTCTTCCGGTTGACAATAGAAGGGTCCTCCGTGATCCGGAAGGTCTCTGTGGTAAGATAAACAAAGAGGGTCAAAGGTGGGGGGAGTTTCCCCCACCAAGGCCGCAAAGGTCCTGGACCCACACAGGAGGTGCCGGCAATGAGACCCATAGGTTGTACAGTCGTGGCCCTGGGTGCAGCGGGAATGGCTTTTTGCATAGCCAGCAGCACCTGCGCCAGGGCGGCGGAAGGACGCGATCTCGCGCAATCGGTAACCCATCGCTTGGTGGAATCCCGCGATGCCCCCACAGATCCACTTTCTAGGGATCTGCTCTTTGATGGAACGAGCGGTAAGGTAACCAGCAATTCTCCAGATCCTTCGAGAATGAATAGCTGGCTTGGTGCCGACACGGCGGACTGTGCCTTCACTTCTCCAGGGATTGGATGGCCTAGGGAACATGCGGCGAGTCAGTGCAGGGATGAGTACTGGTGGCGGGGCTTCTGTCAATGCGGTACAAGTGGCTCGGTTCGCTGCGCAGCAGTGTATAACGGACTTCAAATCGTGGGAGGAAGCTTTATCAACGCCGGGGGGGGAGTTGTTAATTGTATTGCTGCCTGGGATGGAACTTCCTGGACGAGCTTGCTGGAAGGCGTCAACGATCTTGTGCGTGCGGTGCTGGTCTACGACGGAAAGCTGATCGTGGGTGGGGAGTTCACCCAAGCGGGTGGAGAACCGGCCAATTACATTGTCGCATGGGATGGGGTTTCTTGGAGCCAGCTGGGAGAGGGTGTGAGTGGCGGTGGAGTCTCTGCGCTGGCGATCTATAACGGCGACTTGATCGCGGGAGGGAGGCTTACAGAAGCCGGGGGACAGCCAGCAATGAGCATCGCCCGTTGGGATGGAAGTAGTTGGAGTGCGCTCGGAGAAGGCACAAGCAACTTGGTGACAGAGCTCTTCGTCTACGAAGACCGCCTT
>JAGMDA010000473.1 GCA_023128935.1 Candidatus Eiseniibacteriota bacterium
CCGTCTTGTTAGCCTGAACGCCCTCATAGTCAGCGGCCTCGACATCATCGAGACCGTCGGCGCCGCTCGTCAGGGCCGTGGCCGCAATCGCCACTGGCTGGTCTTCATGGGTATTCACGGGCGCCGCCAGAACGTCGGTGCAAAGGATATAGTCGCTGGCAACCAGCTTCTCAACATAGAAGGAGACATCAGGATTCATCGACAATCCCGCCCATTCCTCGACCTCAACGGCCTTGACACTGACGGTCAGCTTGAACTCCTGGGAGGTGATGACACCATTGGCGGTGGTATAGGCGTTGGTGAGGCCGCCCGTCCAATGGATGGTGTTGTTTGCATGATCAATCGATATCACCCGGATGTACTCAGTGTTCGCGCCGTTGTAGAACGAGACGTCCGAGCCAACCTCCAGGCCTTCTATCGAGGTGAGCACGGCCAGAACGGCGCTTGCGTCCACATTCTCGGCCAGCGTTGTAGTCAGGATCGCATTGTCCTCGATCTGTACGGCCAAGTCATTGCCCCAGGTGCCTTCGTTGTCGCCCTCGATCTTGAGCGCATCGGCCGGTGTGACGCCGTCCCGGTCTTTGAACGTGTGCGCGGCACTGGCTGCGGTCGAGCTCGCCACGCGGATGATGTAAAGGGAACCACTGCCGACCTTGGCGAAGAATGCCTTGACCGAATACCAGGACGTCGAACCGGCCGCCGGCGCGGCACCAAAGATGCTCTGGAATTGTGCCATGCTGGTAACCAGCGTGGCTATGTTCAGGGGACCCCGCTCGAAGTTCCCCAAAATTGCGCTGACGGCGGTCGTCACACCGGAGATCGGCGAGACCGACTGGCCCTCTACGAGATTGACTCCCACCTGCTGGTTGCTCATGTATGCCTCCTATGGCTGCTAAAGCTCTTCCGTTTCCACGTCTTCTATGTCTTCCGGTCTCACCATCGGACCAGGATCGGTCTGGCTGTCTTCCTCGGCGGCCTCATCCGGTACGATCACTCTCACGATGCGTCGGTTGGCCTTGGAGATTATGTCCGGCGTCAGGTCCTTATCGTCGAAGGGGCCGACGGTCTCGCCCGATGATATCGTCTGCGTCTTCTGACCCACCGTGATCGTCACGAATGTTGGCTGCGGATTCTTCAGGTAGAATGACATACTGATCTCCCTTACTCGGGCGGCTCGTCCATTGTCCAGATAATCCCCTGACTGTTCAGGCGGCGTTGCAGCACCAGGTACTTCTCTTGCGCGGCCTCCTGGTGCGGGAACCATACTTCCAGTCGAAAGCGATAGGCCTTGCGCCAGAGATTATCGTCAGTGATCTCGTTGAGCGTGTCGATCGATTGCGGTACCATGTACAGATGCTTCTCGGTGGCTCCACTTTCTTCATTCGCCGGTACCGTAATGCGTGCTTGTCGGTCGGCAAACAGGGGCGCCAGCTTCTCCATCATCAGCCAGTCCTGATCGCGCTTTTCGGCATAGGTGTCGAACTGGAAATAGAGATTGATAGGGGCCGGAGTCTTGGTCACCGAGGCCGTAGTGCCGTCCTCGTTTGCCGCTGCAACCGTGGGCTTGCCACCGGCGCGACGTCGGCTATCGTACTGAACATCATAGAGGTAAACGGTCGCCGACGGGAACACTCGATCCCGATCAAGGGCCCCCCTCTCATCGGTGAACGCCAGACCTACAGAATCATCGGCTACGATACCGGATAGCAGGGCGGCATAATGATCGCGCACTGCCTGGAAC
>JAGMDA010000474.1 GCA_023128935.1 Candidatus Eiseniibacteriota bacterium
AGAAATCCGTGTAGAGGCTCTGTCTGAATACGGATTTCGGACGATACCCGAAGCACATCGCGACATGCGTCCCGCCAACATCGCAGTTCATCGAGAAGCCGTTGGTTCCCCAGTGAATCGGCCAGCCTCGCTTCTCTGCATGTGCCACAAGCGGCTCGAAGAAGGCTCGACCATTGTCGTCCAGGGACGACAAGTACTCCTCCCGGGTGATCTTGCGCTGTGACCCACTCACGACCCGACTGGAGCGAAGCGGCTCGTGCCCCACCACGATGTCGCTAGTGAGTATCTGCTGACCACTGTGGGTCCCGAAAACCCTATCGTTTGCTCCCAGCAGCAACTTGATCCGGCTATAGCGATCAAGTGATGGGCCTGCTTGCTCAGCCACGCTGCGGGTGGAAGTAGCTGGCCAAGATCCTCCGGAGGTGCCGCTCGTTGAACACGATGGTGTGATCCAAGCACTCGCGGAGGATCGCGGAGCGGCTCCCCAGCGGGCAAGTGGAGTCTTTGACAGGCCAATCTCGGCTATCGTGTCTGCCAGGCAACTCCAGGAAACGCAGGCCGATGGAGTTTTCGGGACGCACAGCTTTGCACCGGGACCGCCCGTGCGCTACCCTGGCCCAGGGTTTCACTATATGGCTCGCGTACCAGGGGGTGGCGGTAGCAGTCCATGATCAGGGTGATCGTCACTATCCTGACCGTGTTGGTCGGGCTCTATCTTCTCTACGCCGGTTATTACTTCCTCATGCAGCGGCGGATTCTCTTTCCCCGGGACGCCACGCAACTTCCGGACCAGGATGTGGCCGCGTTGTACCCCGAGCTCGAGCGGCTCCAGATCGAAGCGGGTGGCGAACGCGTCGAAGCCTGGTACCTGCCCCCGATAAGAGCGTCCGCCCAATCCGCCGTGCAATCGGCGGCGGAACCGGGCCTATCCTCACCGCCGCTACGCGCCCCGGTATTCACCGTGGCCCACGGGAACGCCGAGTTGATCGATGACTGGCCGCCGCGGCTGACGCGGTTGCGTCAGTTGGGGGCGGGAGTGCTATTGGTCGAGTATCCCGGCTACGGTCGTTCCCCCGGTGCGCCGACGCAGGCGAGCATCACGGCGGTTTTTGTGGCCGCCCACGATCTGCTCGTTGCGCGGGAGGATGTCGACCCGGAGCGGATCGGTTGCCTCGGATGGTCGGTTGGTGCCGGGGCCGCCTGCGCTCTGGCGGCAGAGCGCCCCTTGCGCGTGCTGGTGCTGATGGCGGCCTTTACCAGCATCCGCGCAATGGCCGGCGAAATGCTTCTCCCCGGATGGTTGGCGCGCGACCGTTTCGATAACTTGGCGGTGGTGCGTGCGTGCACGGCCCCGGTCCTGATCGTCCACGGCCGGCATGATCGGACGATCGCCCCCGCCCACGGGGAGGCGCTCTACCACGCCGCCCGTCACGGCCGCCTGATCAGTTACGATGTCGACCACAATGATTGCCCGCCTGATTGGGATGCGTTCTGGCGCGACGCCGAGCCGTTTCTGCGGGAGGTGGGCTTCTTGGCTTCAGGTCTGTAATCCACGCGCAGCTTGGGCGTGATGCCGGCATGATTGTGACGGCAGATGCAGCTCTGCGGGCGGCCCGGAGGTCAATCCGGGTGAGTGTGTTCGGGCAGACTCTGTACCAGAGCACATCATGGGTGGTCGTGAGACGGGTGCAGGGTTTATGCATATGCATTATGCGGAGAATTCGCAGTTGCAGCTGACGAGCAGGTCGAGAATCTCAGGCAGGGAGAATGCGCGCTAGGCCATCTCAGTCTTGGCTTCAGCCTCCAAGCCCAGCTCTTTGATGGCCATCTCCCGCATCTTGAATTTCTGGATCTTGCCGGTAACGGTCATAGGAAACTCGGAGGCAAACCTTATGTACCTCGGAATGTTGTAATGGGCAATGCTCCCCCGACAGAACTCCTGAACTTCATCTGCGGTGGCGCTCTCCCCCTCTTTCAGTTGAATCCAGGCTTGGATCTCCTCGCCATACTTCTTGTCGGGAACACCAATGACCTGGACATCCTTGATCTTGGGATGAGTAAAGAGAAATTCCTCGATCTCTCTCGGGTAGATGTTCTGGCCGCCCCTGATGATCATATCCTTGATCCGACCAGTGATCTTGCAATATCCCCTCTCGTCCATGGTGGCCATGTCACCGCTGTGCAGCCAGCCCGCCTCGTCGATCACTTCCGCCGTGCCAGCGGGGTTCTTATAGTAGCCCCTCATTGTGCTGTAGCCCCTGTAACAGATCTCCCCCTGCTGACCGCAGGGTACGATTCGCCCCGTATCCTGGTCGACTACCTTGACCTCCAGATGAGGCAAGGGTGAGCCCACCGTTGCAGTGCGATCTTCCAGCGGGGCATCGACCGGAGTTAGAGTGGCGACCGGGGAAGCTTCCGTCTCGCCATAGGCTATGACGATCTCCCTGACATGCATCAGGTCAATCGCCTTGCGCATGACCTCTACCGGACAGGGTGCCCCAGCCATGATGCCGGTTCTGAGCGTGCTGAGATCGAATTGCGCGAATTCTGGATGCTCCATCACGGCAATGAACATGGTCGGCACCCCGTGAACCGCTGTGCATTTCTCCTTTTCGATTGCCTGCAGCGTAGCGAGAGGGTCGAAATACTCGGCAGGCATGACCATGGTGGCACCACGGGTGAGGCAGACAAGGTTTGAAAGCACCATACCGAAGCAATGGTAGAAAGGCACGGGGATGCAGAGCCTATCCTTTTCCGTGAACCGCATGCCTTCCCCAACGGAATAGCCATTATTGAGTATGTTGTGATGGGTCAGAGACGCTCCCTTTGGCGATCCTGTGGTCCCGGAGGTGTATTGAATGTTTATCAGGTCGTCGAAATCCAGCCGCTTCTGCCTCTGCGCTAGCTCTTCATCGGAAACACCGCTGCCCAGCTTCATGAACTCCTGCCAGGTACACATGCCGGGGGAAGTCTCATCGCCAATGAGAATGACGTTGCTCATGAAAGGCAGGCTCTTGGCCTTCATCTGTCCTGGCACGGAGTCCTTGGCTTCAGGACACACAGAGTAGAACATCGAAACATAGTCCGAGGTCTTGAAGCGGTCGATAAGCAGCAGGGTGCCGGCCTCGGAGTCATGCAAAGCGTGCTGGAGTTCATGAGTCCGATAGGCAGGATTGATATTGACCAACACGGCGCCGATCATGGCGGTGGAGAGTTGTACGATCACCCACTCCGGGCGATTGGTGGCCCAGATGGCCACCCGATCGCCCCTTTGCACCCCCAGTGTCATGAAGCTCTTGGCCGCTCTCCGACACGTGTCTCGGAACTCCCTGTAGGTATATCTCCGGTCACTGGGAACATCGACCATGGCCTCATTGTCAGGGTACTTCTCCGTAATCTCGTCAAGCAGATCCGGTATGGTCTTCCCCAGCAAGGGGGTGTCAGCTCCACCGAAGGCATAACTCAACTTGGGCGATTCAGTCATTCCTGCACTCCTGTTGCTATGTTGTTGTTCCATTCCACATGTTCCTACAGCGATCCTGCATCGCCTCATGCATCGATACCGTGCCATCAGGCAGCTGGCAACCCCCAAGAACTACGATCCGATCGGTGCCCTGTCCCGGGGCCATGATCCAAGTGGCCACCAAGTCCAAGGGATT
>JAGMDA010000475.1 GCA_023128935.1 Candidatus Eiseniibacteriota bacterium
CCGAGGCGGCTGGCGAGGGGCGCAATCTCCAGTTCTGTCACCGGATGGTGAACTTCGATCTGCCCTGGAATCCCATGCCCATCGAGCAGCGTATCGGCCGGATCCACCGGATAGGGCAGGAGAACGAGATCGAGATTCTCAACCTCTGTGCGCGCGGCAGCGTGGAGGACTACCTGCTGGAGATCCTCGATAAGAAGATCAACCTCTTCGAGCTGGTCATCGGCGAGGTCGACCTGATCATAGGCCAGCTCGAGGACCACCGCGACTTCTCCGAGCGGGTGCTCGAGGCCTGGGCGTCGGCCTCCTCCAGCGAGGATGCAGCGGAGAACTTCTCCCGACTCTCGGAGGATGTGGGACGGGCCAAGGCCAGGTACGAGCAGGTCAAATCGCTGGATGAATCCCTCTTTGGCGAAGACTACGAGGCCTGATATGGAACCTCTTCAGTTCGCGGCCGAAGTCCTGGATCTGCACGGTGCGGTGGTCGAACCCGAGGGGGTCGATGACCGGGGCGGCGGCGGCAACGGAGGAGGAGCGCTCGGGAGCTTCCATGCGCTCCTGCCCGAGCGGTTGGCGGCCCAGCTTGGCTGGGAGGAGGAGATACGGCTCACCGCGCCCGAGGCTGGGTCGAGCGGGGCGCGGGGGATCGGCCACGGGGCGCCCGAGGCTGGGTCGAGCGAGGCGCGGGGGATCGGCTACGGGTCGGCCGATCTGGAGAAGCTGCTCGAGCTGCTGCGCGGCGAGGCCAGCGTGGTTCGCCTGCGCGCCGAGCTGCCCTGGCCCAGGACCCGAAACCTGGCGCCGGAGGTGAGCGGCGCCTTTCGCTTCCGCACCAAGGTCCGCATGACCTATCTGGAAACCCGGGCGTCGCACGCCGGCTACCTTATCGCCTACTACACCCTTCGGGCGACCAGCGAGGATACCCACGAGAGCCTGGTCACCGCCGTGATCAACGAGAGCACCCTGGCTCCCGTGGCGGAGCTGGCGCAGCAGTTCGAGGACCGGAGTTGGCTGGTCGCGCGAGCGCAGGGGGGAACCACGGCGGGGGTGCACGTGCCGAAGGGGACCTGCGCGACCCTGCACCGGGAGGGAACTCGCGCGGCCACGCGTCGGTTGGAGCCGTTTGTTCGCCGTCTCGAGCGTCGCCGGCGCAGGGACGCCGAACGCCTGCACCGCTACTACGAGGCCATGGCCCGGGAGGTCTGCGACCGCAAGGGACGCGGGCGCGCCCGCGCGCCAGCGACCATTGAAGAGAAGACCAAGGCCATCGGCATCGAGTACGAGCGCAAGATCCGCGACCTGGATCACCGCTACGCAGTGCGGATCACACTGCGGCCCGTGGTCTTGTTGCGGGTCGATCTGCCGGTGCTGCGCGGAAGCTATCATCTTCAGTGGCGGCGGGCCGAGCGGGCCCTGTCGTTTGTCTGGAACCCCTTGCTGCACGCATTGGAGCCCATGGCTTGCGACGATTGCGGCCGGGGTGATCGGGAGATGACGATCGACGAGCGGCTGCGGGTCCGTTGCCCGGCGTGCGCTGGAGAGGAGTCGCGGCGCCGCCGATCGGCCAGCGGTGCACACGATCAGTCGTCCATTCGATGACCGCTACAACCAACGCACAAATGTGCTGGGTG
Organism: Candidatus Eiseniibacteriota bacterium; assembly: GCA_023128935.1. Taxonomy (GTDB): domain Bacteria; phylum Eisenbacteria; class RBG-16-71-46; order CAIMUX01; family WJJG01; genus DAOVQB01. Next base: position 1,629 of record JAGMDA010000475.1, read on the forward strand.
CGGCTTGCAGAAGCCTACGAGTTCCACCGGAGCTTTGTCAGTTCCGTCAGGGGGAGAACCTCCACCTTCTTGTGAAGACGATATCTCTCAGTTCCCGGATAGACGACATAGAGCGCGTGCAGCCCAAGGTCTTCCAGTGCCACATGCATCGAACGGGTCATCCTCGGTGCGTCGGCGCACTGCCAAGGAGCAGGAAGCTGGCCGGCCTGGATCTCCGGTCCGCGAGGGGGCGGAGCACCTCGTAGAGTTCGGGCATTCTCTGGACCTCGTCGTCATCCGCACAATCTGCGCCTTCGCCAACGACTTCGAGAACCTCGGGGGCGGATACGTCGTCATCAGCCATGACTGTGACGACGCGGGGGGTGCCGTGAGCCGCCGCTATCGCAATCGCCGTATCGGCGAGTTCTTGAAAGAGCTGGATCTCACGGAGGGCCGTTCCACAGGGATCACCAAGATACTCAAAGTGATGGCGGCCAACGGATCGCCTAGGCCCGAGTTTGAGACTGACGAAGATCGCAGCTATTTCCTGATTTGCCTGCCGGTACATGCGCCGGCACTGGCCTCACCTGAAGATATTGGACATGGGGCCCAAGTTACCCCCCAAGTCACCCCCCCCAGTTACCGGGGAAGTTCGACGGCTACTGGAAGCCCTTACGGGGGAGATGCTGCGCCGCGAGCTTCAGGAAGCCCTGGGCTTGAAACATGAAGATCACTTCCGTAACGCCTACCTGGCTCCTGCCCTCGATGCAGGCATGATCGAGATGACCATCCCCGACAAGCCGCGTAGCAGCAAGCAGCGCTACCGCCCGACCGATCAGGGGCGGCAGTGGCTGAATGAACGCGGAGGCGCCCATTGAAGGCAGAACAGGTCGACAAGGCCCTCCACCAGAAGTTCATCACCGAAGACGCGCGACTGGTCTTCTGGCACGACCCGAACGGCGAGTTCGCGGACTACGTCGCGGGCGGTCTGGCCGGCGCCATCGAGGATGTTCAGGTGCTCGATGTGGCCGAGGTGGTGGGGGGGCTCTCGACCAAGCTGCGCCTCGAACGAGAGGACCGCACCGGCAAGTACCTGATGCAGCGCTCGACCTCAAGATGATGGCCGTCCTGGTGGGCAGCCAGGTGGCGAACCCATTCGCGGTGCTCGGCGCCCTATGCCGCGGCCGTGTCAGGGGAGCAGAGGGTGAGCGAACCCCTGGCGACGTTTGACCTCGAGAACATCAAGGATGTCTACACCTTCTGGGAGGCCGAGAAGCGCGTTGTCTCCAGCCTGAAGGAGCGGCTACTGAATGAGACGCAGTCGGTGGATGTAGAGTCCGTGGCGGCTCTTGCCCGCGAACGCCAAGCGGGCCACTGGCTTTCCGGTCCCGGACGCGATCTCCTTGAACGGCGGGCCATCGCAGATGCCTACGACGCAATCGTGGCGGCAACCGAGCTCTTCGCGCTGCATCTCCGAGGATGGCAGAAGGAAGGCTCTCGCAGCCAGAAGGTGTCGGTGCAGGTGCTCGGCACCAATCACAAGATCATGACGCCCAAGTACCGCTTCGAGGTCATTCAGACCGAAGCGGTGGGCGAGCGGAGAAAACGGCGTTGGGGGTTCAGTGAGCGCTTCTATCTCAAATGGACATCATAGAGCTGAACTCAACTTCGAGGGCATCTCCTCCCACACAGTCCCATTCTGGGCTGATTGGCGCCATCCGGGAATGTTCGGATCATGGCTCGAAGCCGATGCAGAGCGCCACAGCGGCAACGATCTCATCCAGCTCATCAGCCGTTATCGACCCTGCTTTGCTTTCGCATCTGGTGATATCTATCGCCCGAACTTGGTCGGCGGCGGCTACGCTCCGATTGGCGAGTCCATTCTCTGAGGTTGGCTGTAGTTCTATGAGCTGGGGTCTTTGCTCGTAGGCTTCCTTCCAAGTTGTGATAGGCGCGATGATTTGCATGCTCGAGCGTCCGATGCTCTCGATCCCAATGATCACGCACGGCCGACATTTCTGTAGCTCTGATCCCGCTGTTGGGTCCAGCCGAATCCACCAGACTTCGCCCCTCATGGGGGCCACGCATGAAGCAGCGTGTCTACGACTCCCAGTCCTCGGTGTCATTCAGAGCCTCAAAACCCCTCAGGTCTTCATCTTCTCGGTAGGCATCTTTGAGCGCAGCTGCGGCTTGCCGCAGGATGCAATCTCGTTGGTCTTTGGGGAGTCTCATCAGCAACCTGGCGGTCGTTTTGAGCGCGGTTTCTTCACGGGGCTTGGAAGAGGAGATATCCTCGAAGACCCCCGGACAGAGCTCCCGAGCCCTTGTCTCTGGAATCAGCCCTTCGGAGAGAGCTCGCATTGTCATCTGCTTGAGTTTGGTGGGACACTCATGGCCAGGGTACTCGCCAGGTTCGTTGCGTCTCCAATTCCGCCGGCCAATCTCCCGCTGCATACGGAGAAGCGTGCCCTGGTTGATAATCTCAAGGTCAAACGCACGCCTGATCCAGGCCTGAACGCTCAATCCGTGCTTTTGCTTGAGCGCGACCAATTCCTCGAACCCCACGGCGCGGCGTCGTGAACCCAGCTCGCGCCGCGCAACTGCCGGTGGCACGATGAACGCTGCGGCGAACCTGTGAGCAAAACTTTCTTGCTGCCGCTCGTCCACACCCGGGCAGATCATCACGAGGTGGCCAATCTCATGGGCGAGGTTGAATCTGCGTCGGTCAGGAGGCGCAGAAGAGCTCACCACGGCAACGGGATACCTGGCGTTTGCCCACCCTGAAAGCCCGTGGAACTCCCCGGCCACATCCTCGCATTCCAGAATGACGCCGCCTTGGTCCTCAAAGGCCTGCGTGACGCTCTCGATCGGGGACTCATGCAACCCCCAGCGCTGACGAATGAGTTTTGCTGTCTCTTCCGCCTGTTCGTGGGTTCGGACCTCGATTTCCCTTGGGATATTGGGCGCGTCGGCCGGATAGAGCAGCTCTCTGAGCCAGATCTCGCCCTCGACTTGCTCATGAGCCATGGTCCTGATTTGCGTTTCCCTCCGCTTGGGCATGCGAGCCAACTTGCGAAATGCCAGCCACTCAATCTGGGCAGATGGCTCAGCCAGGAAGAACTCTCCCCGCACGCCGAGTGTCTTCCCTAGCCTTATCAGAAGTGATGGCTTCGGTGTGCTTCCACCGCGCTCGTACTTGGAAAGTCCAGCTTTCGTTAGAGTTATCCCCATCTCTCCCAGCCGGGCCACCACCTGTTCCTGGGTCAAGCCCGCCAGGATCCTCGCCTGACGCAGCCTCGTGCCCACCATCATCGCCTCCCAGTTGACCTTCCCTCTCCCCGAGTTGTCATTGACTGAGTGATGCCAATCTATGACTGAGTGATGCCAATCTATCGGCAAGTCAACGTTGACAATGTAGTTGAATTTTGCCTGTTTGTCAACAGGTGACAACTGGTCTTGTTGTTCCCTTACTATATCCGACTCTACTCCAGCACCATCGAGGCCAAGGGCGAGGACTTGGTGGTCTTGAGCTTCCCTGGGCCAGACCGCTCCATCAAGATGGACGACCTGCACGCGGGGCGTGCCGTGAGCCGCCGCTATCGCAATCGCCGTATCGACGGGTTCTTAGGGTGCATTCTGTAGTACTCATCCACAATGAGGCCAGGGCGCTTGCGGTCATCCCGGCGAGGCGTTCGTCTTCGAAGCTGAAGAAGAGCAATCCCTACTCGCAGATTCAGCCTCTGGCGTGTCCAGCGGACCCCCAAATCAGCCTGGCGGCCGGGCCTACCCCGCCAATCCGAGTCCCGCCGGACTAGGTGGGACGGGGAACCAGGGACAGGCTGGCCGACGGTTATGTCACTGCCATCCACCGGCCGACTGGACAGGTCGGGACCAAGAGGGA
>JAGMDA010000476.1 GCA_023128935.1 Candidatus Eiseniibacteriota bacterium
ACCAATCCTGCCCGAATTCCGTCTTCGCTCGGGCTGCGATGGCGATGCCCCAGGTCTTGTTGATCCGGGAACCATAGGGGGTGTGCACAATCACGTTCAGCCGACCCAACTCGTCGCGCCACGATTCGACTAAGAGACATCGCTCATCGGGAACCAGGCCGGCAAGGGCCTTCTGTTCCCGGACATAGTCCGCCAGCGCAGCCGCCGCACTGGGACACAGATGGTATTCTTTTTGCAGCCACGTCAATAGACCGGGATCGTCGAGTCGAGCGGCGATCTCCCGTCGCAGCGTTCCGACTTGTCGTCCGACTTCGCTCGTCCGGGACGCAATCGGCCCGGACCACCACGGCACCGTGGGTGTGGCCCCCGGGGCTTCCTCAACGAGGAGCCGGTTCTTTCGGACCCCCACCATACGCCAGGACGAACTGCCAAGCACAAAGACATCGCCGACGCGGAGGGAGTCGTCCACGAACTCATTGTGAACCGATCCGACCTTCTTGTTGCTGCGCGAAATCACCACTTCGTACTCGGAGCTCTCCGGGATGGTGCCGACGCACATCACGCTGACGTGCGCGCTGCTCCGGGTGGGAGAGAGTCTGTTCCCAGCCCGGTCCCACAGGATCAGCGGTCGAGGCGCATGCGCCATCTGGAACGGATGCTCTCCGGCGAGCATGCCCAGAACCACGTCAAACTGATCTCTTGACAATTCCGTGTACGGGTACGCCCGGCGTACCAGCGAGAACAACTCATCCGTCCTCCAACTGCGCGCAGCGACCGCACCGACGATCTGCTGTGCGAGCACGTCTAAGCATCCCCGGGGAATATGCACGGCATCCACCTGGCCGGCGACCATGGCCCTGCAGATGGCGGCGGCCTCCAGAAGCTCATCCCGCTCGAAGATCAGCACCCGGCCTTTGCTGGTGGCGTCGAGCAGATGACCGGCGCGCCCGACCCTCTGAAGACCGCTGGCCACGGATTTGGGCGACTCCAGTTGATAAACGAGGTCCACAGAACCGATGTCAATGCCCAGTTCCAGCGAAGAGGTGGCCACGAGGGCATCCAAACGACCGTCCTTGAGGGCCTCCTCCGTCTCGAGTCGCCTGTCCTTCGACATCGAACCGTGATGCGCGCCGATCTTCATGTCCTGATCGGCCAGCTCGCCCAAACTAAGCGCCGTGCGCTCCGCCTTGTACCGGCTGTTGGTGAAGATGAGCGTTGTGGTGTGCCGCGATATCTCCTCGAGAAGCAGCTCGTACGCACTGGACCAGAGGGCCGTATTGCTCGCCTCGAGAAAGTCCCGCAGAGGGGCCATGGCCTGCACATCCAGATCCTTGCGCATGCCCGCGTCAATAATGGTGCACGGCCGCCTCTGACCACTCTCGTCACAACCCACCAGGAAGCCGGCGATGTCCTCGAGCGGACTGAGCGTAGCCGAGCATCCCACCCGCTGGAGCGGTCCATCAATGCGCGACTCCAGTCGCTCTAAACTCAGGGACAGGTGGACGCCCCGCTTGTTGTCACACATCGCATGGATTTCGTCCACGATCACGGTGCGAATGGATCGCAGCGCCGGTGCGATTTTGCTGCTTGCCAGGAGGATATACAACGACTCGGGGGTCGTGATCAGGATATGCGGTGGGCGCCGCACCATTCGGGCACGTTCGCTCTGGGGAGTGTCTCCGGTGCGAACGGCGATGCGAATCTCGGCAAGGTCCCTTCCCGCCGCTTCGCGGATGCCGGCCAATGGTTCCAGCAGATTCCTGTGGATGTCGTTCCCCAAGGCTTTTAGAGGAGTGATGTACAGAACGTGTATGGTATCAGATAGGGTTCCTGTTTCGCTCCTCTGGTACAGATCGTCAATAGCGCACAGAAAGGCCGCCAACGTTTTGCCCGAGCCGGTCGGCGCCAGCAGGAGGGTGTTTTCGCCTCGGTGAATGGCCGGCCACGCCATCACTTGCACGGGAGACGGGCTCTCGAATCGCTTGCGGAACCACCG
>JAGMDA010000477.1 GCA_023128935.1 Candidatus Eiseniibacteriota bacterium
ACAAGGTCGACCTGGTTGAGAAAAGCGCCGAGCTCGATCCCCTCGCCACGTATCGCGCCATCGGCTATCCCGTCTTTCAAACGAGTGCCATCAGGGGAGATGGCCTGTCTGAACTACACGCATTCCTGCGCGGGAAGAGCAGCCTGATAATCGGGCCGAGTGGGGTGGGCAAGTCCACGCTCCTGAACCGGCTCATCCCAGGGATTGAACTGCGGACAGCGGCGGTGAGCGCCGCGACGCGCAGGGGCGTGCATGTCACTTCCCGGATCGAGTATCTTGAACTCCCCGAGGGCGGTGTAGTGCTCGACAGTCCCGGGATCCGCTCCATCCAGCCATGGACGAGTCCCCAGGAGCTTGCCTGGCATTTCCCCGAGATGCGCCGGCTGATCGGGTCCTGTCGTTTTCGGGATTGCCTCCACCGCGGTGAGCCAGGCTGTGCGATACTCCGGGCGATTACAGAGGGCGTCATCGACGCCGCCAGGCACAAGAGCTACTTGAGGATTCTCGCGGGGCTAATCGCTGAGGGCCCAGGGGCGTCCGTCCGTCCTCGGTCCGAGGGCAAATAGCTCGTTTCCTTCTTCCATGGGGCGAGGAAGGCGTGCCATCCAGGCCTTGCGTCGACCCCACCTGCGCGCCTCGCGCTTGCTCCGGAACCAGATATCCGCGCGTTTCTTCCAACGCCGGTTCATCGTGTCCTCTACGATGAAGATCCCGACGCCCGGGAGGACGACGCAATCCCCAAAGTCAAAGGGTGCATCCTTTGTGAAGGTTCGCAGGAGATCCCTGGACAAGGCAAGGCACCCGGGTCGCACGCGGGTCATCGACGCGGTCAGAAATGGTGTTGAGTCTGTCTCGCGGGGACAGCTGGTATATCCGGTAACGACAATGGCCCGAAAGGTGAGCGTATCGCCTTCGGAGGTTGGAAGTATGACCGGCCAGGATCCCGGATCCGCGACCGGACCGGCGCTGCGGTGGCTCGACTGGGACATGGGTTCCTGGACGGCGGGCAGGGAGGTCCCGGACCCTGGTTCGCGTCCGGACTGCAGCGCAAGCATTCCTGTCCCCAGGGCAATCAGCAGAGGGATGTAAAACAGCCTTGCAGGCAGTTGCGTCATGACAACGCCTCCCTGGTCGATTCTCTTGAGTCCTGGAATGTCCTGTTGAAGGGGCACCTGCTCCGGATCCGGCCGAGAGGCATCCATTCCGCCGCCGTTCCGGTCCTGCCACCGCAGTCTACTGCCGTGCCCCGAGTCCTGGGGCTGCTTGAGTTGATCGGAAGTCCCGCTCTGGGGATCCTCTGATATGGCGCTATGCGCCTTGCAATCCGGTACATCAAGTTACTAGACCTAGAATTCTACCATCTCCCGGTGCCCGAAATCAAGGATCCTGTGGCCCCGATTCTGTGCCCTGTACCCGGGGTCCAGGGCCCTGTGCTCACTGCGAGGGGCCTGTATCCGGGGCGTTTCTGCGGGTACCACTGGCCTAAACCTCCGGTGCAGATGGTATTTGCGTGGCGGCTCCGTCGATCGTATCCTTCGGGCTGTTCACGGTCGCCTGCTGCGGGCGGCAATGCTGCTCTGCACGGACCTGAGTGGCTGGGATTGACCTCTATCGGCAGGGGAGAATCGGAAGAATGTCAGATCTGCCTGCTGTGCTGTCGTTTCTGGGAGTGCAGGATCCCTTTGAGCGGGCCGCCGTGGCGGTGCTTCCCGTCCCGTACGACCTGACCACGACCTACCAACCGGGGGCACGATTTGGCCCCCGGGCGATGCTGACCGCCTCGCTGAACATCGAGCTCTTCGACGAGCAACTCAGGTGGGATGCAAGCGAAGTGGGGATCCATACCTCAGCGCCTCTCGAGCCGCTTGCGTCCGGCCCCCAAGCGATGATTCCCCAAATCGCCGAAGCGGTTCGGACGCTCTTGCGCGCGGGCAAGTTCCCCGTCGTGCTGGGCGGGGACCACTCTGTTTCCATTGGGGTGTTCGAGGCGCTCAAGGACACATGGGAACAGGTCACGATCCTTCAGTTCGATGCCCACGCCGATCTCCGAGAGGCGTACCAGGGCAGCCCCTACAGCCATGCCTCAGTCATGGCGCGTGCGCGAGAGGCGTTTGATTGTGTCCAGGTTGGTATCCGCAGCTGGAGCCAGGAGGAAGAAGAATCGCTCTGGGAGGAGCCTGATCGGGTGGTGACAGCGCAAGAGGTAGAGGCGAACGGTGAAGCCGCAGTCGACCGCTTGCTAAAGGTATTGGGCGATCCGGTCTATGTGACCATCGACCTGGATTGCCTGGATCCGTCCGTCATGCCGTCCACGGGCACGCCGGAGCCGGGAGGGTTGACCTGGCGGATGCTGATCCGACTGCTTCGTGCGGTGGCCGAAAAGCGACATGTGGTGGGGTTCGATGCAACGGAGCTGAGCCCAATTCCTGGGCTGGTGGCTCCCGACTACCTCGCGGCTCGGCTGGTCTATAAGATGATCGGATACGTTTTTCACGCCCGGCGGCAACTCGGCTCAAGATGAAACCGGCGTGCTGGCGCGCGAGCAATAGCGGTTTGTGCCTGAGGATAATGGCCGCATTAGGTCTAGCTGGCTTCCTTATCATCCATCGCCTTGGCTTGTTGCCAGGCTGATTCCATCCTGTCCAGATCCGCATCCGACAACGTTGAGCCGCTCTGCTTGAGGATCTGCTCCATCCGCGAGAAGCGCCGCTGGAACTTCTGTGTGCTCTGCCGGAGGATCTGCTCCGGATCCTTCTTGAGGTGCCTGGCGAGATTGACCAGGGTGAAGAGCAGATCTCCCAGCTCATCGGTGATCTGCGGGGTGAGATCTTCCCGAGCGTCTCCATGCTGTTTGGGGCCCCTGGGGGATGCTCTGTCGCCGGCATCGGCGGCTCTGGCTGGCACATCAGCTGGGGCAGTGACCTTCCGGACTTCGCCGGTGCACCGAGCCAGCGCTTCATCCAGTTCCTTTCTCTCCTCATCCAGCTTCTGCAGGACGCTGCTGACATCCGTCCAATCGAAGCCGAAGCTGGCCGCCTTCTCCTGGACGCGATAGGCGTCGAGAAGTGCCGGCAAGCCCCGAGCGCCACTGGCCAGGCGGCCTGGTTTCCCGCCGCGGCTGTGCTTGTCCCTTTCCCGGTCCTTGATCGATTCCCACTGTTCGCTCACCTCAGCAGGGGTTAGCCCTTGGCGAGTGGTGCCGAAGACATGCGGATGGCGGCGGATCATCTTGTCGATAATACTCCGGGTCACATCGCCGAAATCGAAGCGAGATTCCTCTTCTGCAATCGTGATCATGAAGACGAGCAAGTAAAGCAGATCGCCCATCTCCTCTGCCATTTCTCCCGCATCTCCCCTCCCAATTGCTTCAAGGAACTCGTGGGTTTCTTCGAGAACATAGGGAGTGAGGGTTTCTAGAGTTTGGGCGCGATCCCAATTGCAGCCACCGGGCCCGCGGAGGATCCGGCAGACGCGGCGCAAACCCTCCCAGTCGTATGTGACTTGTAGATCCATGGAGCGACGCTACCATGTAATCGGAAGGCCACTCAACCGAACTACGCATCTAGCGTGAGCCGAGTGGGTGGCCTGGCGGGGGGAAGGAGGGGAGTTGAGTCGCGAAGCAAACCTGGATCAGGCCGCCGCTAGTCAGGTACCGACTTCTGAGCGGCCGCCCATCTCGGAAGCGGCGCTGGAGGAGTCCGCGTGGCGGGCCCTGCGCCGAGCGCACGCACCCTACTCCCGATTCGCCGTGGGCGCGGCCCTTGAAACCAGGACAGGAGAGATTGCGGTTGGCTGCAATCTTGAAAACGCTTCTCTCGGCCTGGGCATCTGCGCTGAGCGCGTCGCGCTTTTCAGTGCGCTGGCACGCGGTTGGCAACCCGGCGGACGATTGGTAATAGTCACACGGACGGCCAGACCCACGGCGCCCTGCGGCGCCTGCCGCGAGGTTCTGCGCCAGTTCGTCCCGCAACTTCAGATCAGTTCGATCTCTGCGTCGGGAGCGCGCAAGCAGTGGCACCTGCAGGATCTCCTGCCGCCGGTGGCTCCCAACGTGGGGAGGATCAAGACCGATCACCGGACGTGCATTGCGCGCAAGCGTGATGGCCGTGAGCTGACCACCGCAGAGATCCATGGGCTCATCCAGGGCCTGGTCAGCGGGGAGGTTGATCCCTATCAAATGAGCGCCTTCATGATGGCTGTGTGCTGGAGGGGCATGAGCCGTCGTGAGATCCGGGATCTGACCGAGGCGATGCTGGGCTCGGGAGCTAGATTGGATCTCTCGGGACTCCCGGGCGCAAGGATTGACAAGCACTCCACGGGCGGGGTGGGTGACAAGGTCTCGATTCCGCTGGTTCCGCTCGTTCTGGCCGCTGGGCTTCGGGTTCCGATGATTTCTGGTCGCGGCTTGGGTCACACGGGCGGGACATTGGATAAACTGGATTCAATTCCCGGCTATGCCACGGAGCTTCCTATCGCCCGCCTGCACGAGCTCGTCAGGGATCCGGGCGGCTTCATTGCCGGGCAGACCAGAGAACTTGTGCCGGCTGACCAAATCATGTACGCCCTGCGCGATGTTTCGGCAACGATTGAGTCGGTGCCGCTGATCGTCAGTAGCATTCTAAGCAAGAAGCTCGCTGCCGGACTCACCGGTCTTGTGCTGGATGTGAAGTTCGGATGCGGAGCCTTTATGCCCGACAGACAAGCGGCCGAGGAACTGGCCCGGGTTCTGGTTGATGTGTCCGTGGACCTCGGGTTGCCCGCGGTTGCGCTCCTGACCCGGATGGACGATCCGATCGGGGAGACGGTCGGTAATGTTTTGGAGATGCAGGAAGCGATGCGTCTGCTCACAGACACGGAAGTCGCTGCGGACCTGCGGGAGCTGACGCTGGGCCTGGGAGGGTTGATGGTGGCGCTTGCCGGAGGGGCTCGCACTATGGGTGAAGGCGCCGATCTGCTTGAGCGCAAGCGTCGTGGCGGTGAGGGAGCGGAGTTTGGTAAGCGATGGATTGCTGCTCAGGGCGGTGACCCCCATGTCGTAGTCCATCCCGATGCGCTGCCGGTGTCTTCCTCCACGCGTGTGATCCGGGCCCGGACCGAGGGCTTTGTCCAAAGCATCAATGCCAGGAAAGCGGGCAGGTTGTGCACCGAGCTGGGGGGCGGGCGCCACCGGATGGAGGAGTTGATCGATGAGCGCGTGGGCCTACATTTCCACCGCAGACGCGGCGATCGGGTAAGTCCAGGCGAAGCGCTCGTTACCCTTTTCTTGCCGCAGGGGGCGAAGGGGGAGGCTCCCGTCGACGGCGAGGATGACCTGTACCGGATCGGTCAGGAGCCGCCACCGGAGGCAGCCTTGATTGCGGCGCTCGTAACCAAACAAGGGACTTTCGAGGATCCGTGGAACGTGCCAGTGGGGAGCCCTGGCTAAGTGCTTGCGCGAGCCCTAACGCGCATTGCCCGCCAGCCATCTACTGCGTCCGGACCTCTATGGCATGTGCCGCAGCCAATGGTCCCGGTGCAGCAGCTGACGGTCCAGATCCTCGAAGCTGTCACCCGGTTCGGGGTCGCCGCGATGCAGCCGGCAGGCTTCTCGTGGCTCCGTCCCAGGCAGGAAGACATCTTGCACCGTTATTGGGCAGTCAGGGGTAGCGAGCAGGCCGGACTCGATGCATGTCTCTGCCATTATCAATCCTTCAGGAACTTCGAACTCCCGCGAACCTGTCTTGGCAACGGCGGTTTTCATGAAGCGGGCCCAGATCGGTAGCGCCGCCATCGCACCGGTTCCAGAGTGCTTGTCCCCGATCGGGATCTTGTAGTCGAAGCCGACCCAAACACCCACGGCGAGGTTCGGTGTGTAACCGATGAACCAGGCATCCGTGTAGTCGTCGTAGGTTCCAGTCTTCCCTGCCGCCTGGTCGTGAAATCCCCAGCTGGTGCGCGCCGTCTTGCCTGTACCCCCGTCCAGGACTGACCGAAGCATGTCGGTTACGATGAAGCTGGTCTGCTCGTCGAGCACCTGTCTTGAATGGGGATTGTGCCTTTCGGTCAAGCCGCCATGCCGGTTGATCACGCGGTCAATCGCATAGGAGTCGACGCGAATCCCGTGGTTGGCAAGGATCGCGTAGGCATTGGTTAACTCCAGCAGTGTGATTTCCCCCGTGCCGGTGGCTAGAGACAGGACCTGGGGCAATGAGCTCCTCACTCCCATCTCCCGAGCCAACTGGATGACAGGCTTTATTCCCACGGCGGCGAGCAGACGGGCCGTGGGTACATTGATCGAACGCATGAGGGCATAACGGAGAGTGACAGGACCGTGGTAGGTTTCCTTGAAGTTCGTCGGCTTCCAGATGGCTTCCTCCGGAGGGGCTCCCGGGATCTCAAACTCAACAGGCGTGTCCAAGAGGATATCAGTGGTCCGATAGCCCTGACGAATGGCCGTGGCGTAGATGAATGGCTTGAAAGCAGAGGCCGACTGCCGCGGGGCCTGCACAGCTCTGTTCCACTGGCTCTCTGCAAAATCACGGCCCCCAATCAGTGCCACGATGGCACCTGTGGCAGGTTCCTGCGCCACCAGTGCCGCCTGCAGGCGTAGAGGGGCGGGGAGGGTTTCCTCCGGTGGAAGCCCCTGCTGAGCCAGCATGGAATCCGCGTTCCCGTGCAGATAAGGGTAGTCGTTCGTTTCTTCCAGCAGCCTGAGGTGAGATTCCAGGATCTCTTCTGCAGCATCCTGCAGATCCAGATCCAGCGTCGTGTGCACCGTCAGTCCGGCGTGGTAGATCTCAGAGGCACCGTAGGTCTGCGCAATCTGCCGACGAATCATCTCCGTGAAGTAAGCGCCGCTCGTGTGGGTGGGAGTAGGGTTCTTCAGAGCGAGTGGTGCTTCGCGCTCCCTGTGATAGGTGGCCTCGTCGATGCTCCCGGTGTTCAGCATGGCGCGCAGCACGACGTTCCGCCGCCAGCGGGAGGTCTCCGGATGGCGGCGGGGAGAGAATGCGGCTGGATTGCCAATCAGTCCGGCAATCATGGCGCACTGGTTGAGGGTCAACTCAGACGCCCCCACACCGCAGAAGCGCCGCGCTGCCGACTCCACACCGTAGGCCCCCTGGCCGAAATAGATCTTGTTGACATACAGCTCGAGGATTTCATCCTTGCTGAAGGCCTTCTCGATGCGCAGCGTGAGGATAGCCTCCCTCATCTTCCTGTTCCAAGTTCGCCGATGATGAAGGAAAATATTGCGGGCCAGCTGCATCGTGATCGTTGAGGCTCCCTGTGAAGTGGAACCCTTGAGGAGATCGGCCTTGGCTGCGCGCAGGATTCCCAGCGGATCAATGCCCCAATGCTGATAGAACCTCCGGTCCTCGACCGCCATCACGGCCTGGATAAAGTACTCCGGTACCTGGGAGAGTCGCAGTGGGACGCGGTCCTCGACATAGAGCTCGTCGATGAGACGCCCATTTCGATCGAGGATACGGGTGGGGACGCTGGGCTCGACGTCCCGGACGCCTTGCGGAGAGGGCAGATTCTGCCCTAGGGCAAGGAGCAGCCCACAGAGAATAGCCGCCAGCACCAGGGAAGCAAGCAAGAGCGATATCGCGAAATACTTCACAGAATCGGTATACACCACACCCCTGGGGGGTAGTCAAGGCACACTACCGCGGGTACCGGTCCTGCTGGTAACGGAGGTGGGTGCGATGCGCGCGAAGATTCTGAGGGGCGCGATTGGTCGGAGGCCTCGGGCAACCTGGGTTGCACCTATGAGTTACAGCACCCAGAAAAAAATCGAGAGCCTGTGAAAAAAAACTGTTGATATCGACAGGCCGAACGATGTTTACTTCGTCACTCATTGCTGAAAGGGGCCTATCCCCTGCCGGGGAGATTCTTGAAAAAGCCCTTGACGGCAAAGCGCAGGTAAGGGTATCGTACATAGCTGCGCAATTGTGAATTCGCGTCTACGGGCGCTCATATCGGTCTTTGACAACGGAATTGCGAAGGTTTGTGAGTCCTTAGTCGTTCCGGTTCGGTGCCCTCGGTGCCGGACCACATTGAATGATCAATGAAACTCTCCTCTCCTTGCGAGAGGGGGGTCTCCGAGGTTTTTTTTAACCACGGAGGGTTTGATCCTGGCTCAGAACGAACGTTGGCGGCGTGGATTAGGCATGCAAGTCGAACGCGAACGTCACCTTCGGGTGGCTAGTAGAGTGGCGAACGGGTGAGTAACACGTGGGAAACCTGCCCTTAGGTTGGGGATAACACTCCTAACGGGGTGCTAATACCGAATAATACGACCGAGTCGCATGACTTGGTCATCAAAGTCGGCCTCTGAATGAAAGCTGACGCCAGAGGATGGTCCCGCGTCCCATTAGCTTGTTGGTGAGGTAACGGCCCACCAAGGCTTCGATGGATAGCCGACCTGAGAGGGTGACCGGCCACATTGGGACTGAGA
>JAGMDA010000478.1 GCA_023128935.1 Candidatus Eiseniibacteriota bacterium
CGAGGAGCGCCCAAGAGTTCCTTCCGAGGGGAGAGGCGTCCGGAGGCGCAGATAGCTTAGCGACGTGCAGGTCTCAAGGCGGACGGGCGAGGCCAGGCACAACGAGGAGGCATAGAACCAATGCTAATGCCTAAGCGGACCAAGTTCCGGAAGCAGCATCGGGGCCGCATGAGAGGAAAGGCGATCCGCGGATCCCATCTCTCCTTCGGGGACATCGGACTCAAGGCGGTCGAACCGGCTTGGGTTACCAATACGCAGATTGAAGCCGCCCGCGTGGCAATCAACCGGCACATCAAGCGTGGGGGCAAGATGTGGATCCGCATTTTCCCGGATAAGCCCATTACCAAGAAGCCGGCGGAAACCCGCATGGGCAAAGGCAAGGGCGCACCCGAGGGATGGGTAGCGGTTGTAAAGCCCGGGCGGATTCTCTTCGAACTGGAGGGTATTGACGATCACCTGGCCCGTTCAGCACTGGCCCTGGGAGCCGCCAAGCTCTGCTGTAGAACGAAGGTCGTGACGCGCGAGGTGTTCGCTTCGCATCTGTAGGGCCTAATAGGCTGATGCCTTTTGGGGGAGGATTTCGAGGTGGACGAGAATGATCCCCGCAAACTGCGGGAACTCACTCGGGAAGAGGTGGAGATCCGCCTGATGGACCTCCAGGAGGAGCTGCGGAACCTGACATTCAGGGCTGCGCTCAAGCAGGAGTCAAATCCGTTGAGCATGCGGGTTGTCCGTCGCAGCATCGCAAGAGTGAAGACGTTGCTCCACGAGGATGAACTTGGGATTCGGAACCTGGCTAGGCAGGAGAGCAAGTAGATGTAAGTGGCCAAGCCCCCCATCGAGATGGGATTTGAGGGGCATAGGCTGATGGTGGTCTAGACAGCGACTGGGCCGGGTTTGACCGGATGGATGGTGGATACGCGGCAGGCGCCGCATGAACTAGAGGGGTCCTGGGAAATGGGCGAGAGAGGCCAGAGAAAGACCCGTGAAGGCGTGGTGATCAGCACGGCCATGAACAAGACCGCCGTGGTGTTGATGAAAAGGCGTTTGCCCCATCCGGTTTATGGCAAGTATGTGACGCTGAACAAGAAATTCTACACTCATGATGAGCGGAATGAGTGCCGGGTCGGAGACGTGGTGCGCATCATGGAGACACGCCCCATCAGCAAGCTGAAAAGATGGCGTCTGGTTGGGGTCCTCGCGCGCACGAAGTAGCTTGGAGCGGGCACCGTGGGTAACCAGCGGAGCGGATCCTAAAGGGGGTCGCCCCAGGCAAGTGGGTGCCGGAGGATGAACCATGATTCAACAACAGACGATGTTGGTGATCTCGGACAATTCGGGGGCACGCAGAGCGCAGTGCATTAAGGTTCTGGGTGGTTCCCGCAGGCGCTATGCGACGGTTGGCGATATTGTGGTTGTTGCCGTCAAGGACGCATTGCCCAACAGCGGAATGAAGAAGGGCGATGTTGCGAAGGCTGTCATCGTGCGAACCAAGAAGGAGATCCGGCGCAAGGACGGGTCCTATATCCGGTTCGACCAGAATGCCGCGGTGATCATCAGCGACAACAAGGAACCCAAGGGCACCCGCATCTTTGGTCCAGTGGCGAGGGAACTCCGGGAAAAGGAGTTCATGAAGATCGTGTCCCTGGCTCCAGAGGTCATCTGATCCCTGGCGCGAATCGCAAAACCGGCTTTTCGCGGGAGGGTAGGAGGTAAGTGGTGGACATAAGAAAGGGCGACACAGTCATCGTCCTCAGCGGTGATGAAGCGGGCAACACGGGACGCGTTCTGGCTTACTTCCCCAAGACACAACGAGTGCTTGTGGAGAGGCTCAACATGATCAAGCGTCACACAAGGGCCCGATCAGAGACTCAAGCACAAGGTGGGATCATCGAGAAGGAAGCGCCGATACATATCTCGAACCTCGCCCTCTATGACCCGAAGGCCAAGGTTGCCACGCGGGTGCGCCATCGCATCCGCTACGAGACCGACGGCGATCGGAAAGTGAAGATCAAGGATCGCATCTCCTCGAGGACCGGGGAGGTTCTCGAGAAGCCCGAATTCGGCACGTAACCGATAGACAGGTGAGATTCACGGAGGCGGAGCAGCATGGCAAAGAAGGATGCCAAGGGGAAGAAGGCGGCGGCTGACAAGGGGAAGACCGCCAAGCGGCCGGCTGCCAAAGGGAAGGCTGAGAAGCGGCCAAGCGCCAAGGCATCGGCCTCCAAGGGCAAGGCCAGGAGTGTGGCTGTTGGGTCTGAAGAGTCTGGGCCTCCTCCCCGACTGCGGCTGCAGTATGAGAACGAGGTTATTGGCCAGCTCAAGAAACGGTTTGACTATAGAAACAAGCACCAGATTCCCAAGCTGAGGAAGGTTGTTCTCAACATGGGTGTGGGGGAAGCCTTGGGGAATATTCGCTTTCTCGAAGCGGCCGCCGAAGATCTGAGCATCATTGCGGGGCAAAAGCCATCTATCCGGCGGGCCAAGAAATCGATCGCCAATTTCAAGTTGAGGACCGGCAATCCGATTGGAGTCGCTGTCACCCTCCGCGGGGCGCGGATGTACGAGTTCCTGGATCGGATGATAAGTGTGGCGATCCCACGGGTGCGCGACTTCCGCGGACTATCTCCCAAGGGACTTGACGGGCGCGGGAATTACAACTTCGGGATCAAGGAACAAATCATCTTCCCCGAGATTCGCTACGACAAGGTCGAGAAGATCCGCGGCCTGAACGTGTCGATCGTGACGACAGCAGAAACGGATGAAGAGGGATACGAACTCCTGAAGGCGATGCGCATGCCTTTCCGGGAGAGATAGCAGGAGGACCAACAGGCGTGGCCAAGAAAGCACTAGTCGAGAAATGGAAGCGACCACCCAAGTACAAGGTTCGCCAGTACAACCGATGCCATCGCTGTGGACGCCCACGGGCGTACTTGCGGAAATTCGGGATGTGCCGGATCTGCTTCCGGGAGCTGGCCTTGAGTGGGGAGCTTCCAGGTATTGTCAAGGCTAGTTGGTAGGTGTTCGCTTGTCCCGGTTTCCTCGGCCGCCGGCGTGGCCGGGGGTGGGGCCCGCGGGGTTTGAGGGTCACCTGTGGGATTGCATTATTGAGGCATAAAGCCATAAGCAAGGAGAGATTCGGATGAGCGTCAGCGACCCGATTGCGGACTTCCTGACGATGATACGGAATGCGACGCGGGTCAAACACCAGCGCCTTGATGCACCTGCTTCCGGATACAAGGAGGAGATCATCAAGCTCCTCCTCCGGGAGGGATACATCAGGAATTACAAGCGGATTGAGGATGGCCGCCAAGGCATCTTGAGGATCTACCTCAAATATGATCGCGTTGATGGGAGCTCCATCATCGAAGGAATCGACAGAATCAGCACGCCGGGCAGGCGGGTATACATTGGGAAAGGCGAGATCCCACGGATCCGCGGCGGACTGGGGACAGCTATTATATCGAGCCCCAAGGGAGTGCTATCCGGTGCGGAAGCATCCCAGGCTGGAGTTGGTGGGGAACTCGTGGGGAGTGTCTGGTAAGGGCTCGCGCAGGAATAACTTCCCGTTTTCGGCGAGAACCGCACCGTCGAGGACGAGGCGCGGTAAGGACAGCCAGGTCTGGTGGGATCTTGGAGAAGCCTGGTGCGAAAGTAGGTACATCAT
>JAGMDA010000479.1 GCA_023128935.1 Candidatus Eiseniibacteriota bacterium
GGGCGTGGGCGCCTATGTGGGAGTTGCCCATCTCCTGCGCAGCCCGGAACTGCAGTTTGTGCTGCGCCTTTTGCGCCCGGGCAAGGCCAGCGGGGCATTGCAGGGGGAAGATCCCCATGAGCGATCCTGAAAAGGACCGGGATTGCCATCCTGAAAATGGCCGGGACCACCGTTCTGGCAAGGGCCATGATCACCATTCCGACAAGGGCGAGAATCGCCATCCCGGCAAAGCCCGGCCGCCCACTTGGCGCACACGCCTGGAAAAGAAGGTGCAACTTCTTCCCCGGCGTCCCGGCGTGTACTTGCTCAAGGATGGCAGCGGGAATGTGCTCTACATCGGGAAGGCCAAGCAGCTCCCTGCTCGGGTGAGGAGTTACTTTCGCGGCACGGTCTCTGATGCGCGCCTTCAGCTCCTGCGTGAGCAGATCCGGGATCTCGACTATGTCGTGACCGTCACCGAGGCCGAGGCGCTTGTGCTCGAGGCGAATCTCATCAAGGCGCACTCGCCCTACTTCAATATCGAACTCAAGGATGACAAGAAGTATCCCTTTTTCAAGATCAACATCGCGCACGCCTTCCCGCGCCTGGTGATGACACGCAGAGTTGTCGCAGATGGATCTCGCTATTTCGGCCCCTACACGCGCGTAAAAGGCTTGCGGCAGCTTCTGCGCTCTCTGCGCCGCCTGTTCCCCCTGCGCAGTTGCACGGACCGCCGCCTCAAGCAGGGGGGGAGGGAATGCTTGAAGTACTCCATCGCCCTGTGTCCGGCTCCGTGCACCGGCAAGGCGGACGCGGAACGCTACCGGCAGACGGTGGAGCAGCTGGTGGCCTTTCTGGAAGGACGAGATCGAGAAGTGGCGCGCGTGTGGCAGCGGCAGATGCGCGAGCTGGCAGGAGAGATGCGTTTCGAGGAGTCGGCCCGGCTGCGGGATGATATCGAACGGCTCAGTCAGTTACGTGAACGCCAGCGCATGACCGATTTTGAGCGACCCGATCTGGATGCCATCGCACTCATTGCGCGCGGAAATCGGGCCGTGGCCTCCGTCTTATCACATCAAGGGGGGAAGGTTATCGGGACCTGGCGGGTGGAGATCGGCGGAGCTCGCAACGCGGAGGCATCCGAGATCATCGCGACGGTGCTGTCTGAGCACTACCAGGCGCGGGAGGTGATCCCACCTCTAGTTCTCTGCAACGTCCATCCACGGGATCGGGGGATCCTTGAACATTGGTTGGGGGAGCGGGCCGGCCATCGCGTGCGCCTACATTGCCCGCAACGCGGCCGACACATGCAGCTCCTGCAGGCTGCCAGCGAGAATGCGGCGCTGGCGTTGGAGGAATGCGAACTCCTGGAACAGGGAAAACGCATGCGCCTGGCCTCATCGGCCTATCTCATCCAAGAGGCTTTGGGTCTGCCGCATGCTCCCTCCAGGATCGAGGGCTTCGACATCAGCAACATCCAAGGGCGCCAAGCGGTCGGCTCTCTCGTGGTCTTCAGCAACGGCCAGCCGCTCAAGAGCGCCTACCGCCGCTTCCGGATCCGTCAGGTAGAGGGATCCGATGACGTCGCCATGATGGCCGAGATCCTTCAGCGTCGTGCGCGGCGCTTGCATGACAGGGGCGAGCCCACCCCCGATCTGATGCTCATCGACGGGGGCAAGGGGCAGGTCAATCGCGCGGCGGAGGTGCTCCGGCAGGAGCATCTGGAAGCCATCGCCATCGTCGGACTTGCCAAGCAGCAAGAAGAACTCTTCCTGCCGGGCGCATCTGAACCCGTGCGCTTGCCGGCCAGCTCTCCCGGCCTACAGCTCTTACAGAGGGTGAGGGATGAGGCGCATCGCTTTGCGGTATCGTATCATCGCAAGCTGCGAAGCCGCCCGCTGCGCAAGGGCCCGCTGGAAGAAATCCGGGGACTCGGGCGCAAGAAGCTACAAGCACTTCTGGCGCATTTCGGAGATCTGGGTACAATGGCAGGCGCTAGCGAGGTGCAGCTAGGTGAGGTGCCCGGCATTGGGCCCAAGTTGGCAAGAGAGATCCGCACTGCCCTGCAAGGGATCCGTCCGGACGCGGGAGGCAGCCGTGAGGCATAGGACGGTGGATTCAAGAGAGACGGTCCCTAGACCAGGCGCGGGCCCGAACCGACGCACACCGCCGAGGGGAAATGCCCCGTCCGGGCTGGCACCGGCGGCCGATTCGGCGCTCAGGGAATTCCTCTTTCACTTGTCTCTGGTGCGGGCGGTCTCAGGGCGAACGGTGGAGGCCTACGCGGGAGATATTCGGGCTCTCTTTCGACACCTGGGGCAACAGGGCATCCAGGGACCTGCCGGGGTGGAGGCGCAGCACCTGCGCGCCTATCTGATCCACTTGCGCGAGCTGGGGAGACAGCCGGCTACTGTAGCGCGGATGCGTTCGGCGATTCGCACCTTCTACGCATTTCTCATCGACGAGGGCCTCGTGACGGAGGACCCCTCGACGGAGATTGAAGCACCCAGCCTCTGGCAGCGCGTGCCGCGGGCCTTGACGGTGCAGCAGGCCGTTGCGCTGGTGGAATCGGTGGTGGGAGCAGATCCCCTGGCGCTGCGAGATCGAGCGCTCCTAGAAACTGCGTATGGGACCGGCGCACGGGTCTCCGAGCTCCTGGGCCTGCACCCGGAGGACTGCGGATGGAGCCAGCGCCTGGTGAGGCTCCTTGGCAAGGGTGCCCGGGTGCGGTTCGTGCCCATGGGAAAGCCTGCCATGGAGGCTCTCTACGCTTACACTTCAAGGGCCAGACCGATTCTGGAGCAGCGGCGCAAGAAGGGAGCGGCGACTTCACAGCTGTTTCTGAATGCCCGCGGAACACCCCTTAGTCGAATGGGAGTCTGGAAGATCCTCAGGAAGAGGGCGCGGGAGGCGGGTCTCTCAGGGAGGATCCACCCGCACTTGCTGCGACATACGTATGCGACACACATGCTGAGGGGAGGGGCCTCATTGCGCGTAGTGCAGGAGTTGCTGGGCCACGCCAGACTGGCCACCACGCAGATCTATACGAGTGTGGATGAGCCCTACCTGCAGGCGGTGCACCGGCAATACCACCCGAGGGGGTAAGGATTCATGAACACGACCAGCCAATCCAAGCAGCTCATGCGGAGCAAGTGCCTGCAGGCTCGGACTTCACACCAGTCCTCGTCGCGAGGGTCTGTAGATACGCGGTGGCAGCAGAGACTTGGTGAGAAGTGGGGGTTGGCCACACTACTCCTCCTAGCAATCTTGGCTGCCTCCAGTGGGCCTGCAGATGCGTACGAACACCGCCGCAACACCCCCAGCCTCGGGGCCCAGCTGCAGTATGGTTATATGGGTGGTGACTCCGCATGGCCCAATACGGTCCGCTGGGGCTGGGGGGTTGCCTTCAAGCTGCGCAAATACGTCTCCCGCCAGGCGGCCATGGGCGTGTCTTTCGAGCAGCAGAAGTTCGACCGCATCTCCACGTTGCCCTCATTCAAGGTCATCGGCGACGACTATGCAGACCTCGATCATCTGCAGTTTCAGACCCTCATGCTCGACTACTTCCGCTACTTCCAGAGAATGCGCCGGCGTACTCCCTACGTGGTCGTCAGCGCCGGCATCTATCACCCGCAGCTCCTATATGACGAAAAGAACGAGATCACTGGCACAGAAGGCCAGCATTCCAAGCATCCGAGAGACAGTTTCATCGCGCGCCTGGGAGCCGGTCTGGAGTACTTCGTTAACCGTGGCTTCTCAATCGACGGCTCTGTCTCCTGCTACTATGTCCATACTCCGGATCTTCCTGGCAGGACCTTTACGGTCCAGATGGCCCTGGGGTGTGAACTCTACCCTGGCAGGTGACGCTCCCGCCTATATTGTGATAGTATAGTTGCCCTCGGTTTTAGGGGTCGGCGGCAGTGGCGTCCCGATTCCACTCGCGACGCGGCTGGCTCCGAATCACGGGCAGGGGGAGCGACAAGGGCGTGACCTGCAGGACGTACAATGTCGGCGATCGGGTCTTCCACCAGGTTTTTGGGGAAGGGCTAGTGGTTGATGCCCGTGCCCGGGACTTCTTCGACATCCTGGAGATCGCCTTTTCCGACGGCGTCCGCAAAGTCACTTCGATCCACCCGCAGCTGCGCCCGGCCTCGGATGAGGAGCTAGCGCAGCAGGGCGGTTTCTCGTCCGCGAGCGGAGCTTCAACCGGCCCGAGCGGAGCGGCTGGACTGGGAAAGACGCGGGCGCGACGCACGGCCCGCAAGTCCCTTGGGCTGCTAGACCCAGCCAGCTTCCGATTTAAACACTCCGCCATTCCGCGGCTGGACCAAGCATCCCTGGAGCCATTCCTCCGCGGGAAGGGGCCGGAACGGTCGGATCCTCGTTCATTCTTTCTCCACCTGGACGCCCTCAAGATCGCCCGGCAGCGCGGCTTTGAGCGCCTGCTGGCCCTGAATCACACGCGTGATGTTCAACGCCTGGAGCATCAGATCCGGGCCTGCTTGCGTGTTCTGCGCGAGATGAAGGGGCGGGCGCTACTGGCAGACGAGGTGGGCCTCGGTAAGACGATCGAGGCGGGACTGATTCTCAAGGAATACCTGCTGCGTGCTCTGGTGCGCAACATCCTGATCCTTACGCCTGCATCGCTCGTCACCCAGTGGCGGGAGGAACTCAGGCACAAATTCGACCTTCCCGTGCACACCTATGCCCGCGGGGATGCATGGGACGAGCATCCCATCCTGATCGCCTCGATCGACACGGCCAAGTCTCTGCGCAACCGGCGGGCAATTACCGCGGCGGGCTTCGACATGCTCGTCGTAGACGAGGCCCACCGCCTACGCAATCATCTCACGCAAGCATGGAAGTTCATCGACTCGCTCAGCCTGAAGTACTTGCTCCTCTTGACGGCCACACCCGTACAGAACGATTTGCGGGAGTTGTACAATTTGATCACGCTTCTGCGCCCCGGAGTGTTGGGAACACACCTATCCTTCCGCCGCAAGTTCGTGGCGCGCGGTGACAAGCGTCTGCCCAAGAACACCCACAAGCTCTCCCAGCTCCTGGCGGACGTCATGATCCGCACGACGCGCAGCAATACATCCATCCGCTTCCCCCGCCGAGACGTGCGCACTATTACGCTGGACCTCGGGGCGCAGGAGCGTTTGTTCTACGAGGAGGTCTCGGATTTCGTCCGCCGCATGGCTACCATGGACGAGCGCCAGCGCGGAAGCCTACCGTGGCCACTGCTGCTGGTCGTCCTGCAGAAAGAGATCGGCTCCTCTCCGGCGGCTGCCATCGGAACGCTCAAGCGAGCTGCTGCGGGGAGGCTGCGGGGCATGCGCACGGAACTCGAGAGGCTGCTGGCCTTGGGGTTGCGTGTTGAACGTCATGTCAAGCTCGAGGCCCTAATGGAGATCGCTCTGCAGCGAGCCAAACAGGGTGACAAGGTTCTCGTGTTCTCGCAGTTCCGATGCACGGTTGAGTTCCTGGGCGAGGCCCTGCGTCGCTGCGGCCTGCGTGTGGGTCTGTTTCATGGAAGCCTGACAGCGGCCCACAAGGATGCGGTCGTGAATGCTTTCCGAGATGATCTCGAGATACTGATCAGCACGGAGGCCGGGGGCGAGGGACGCAACCTCCAGTTCTGTCGGACAGTGGTCAACTACGATCTGCCTTGGAATCCGATGCGTGTGGAGCAGCGCATTGGCCGCGTTCATCGCATCGGGCAGACTCGCGATGTCCATATCTTCAATCTGTCGGCCCGGGGGACTCTGGAGTCCTACGTCCTGCAAGTCCTGCAGGAGAAAATCAGCATGTTCAACCTGGTGATCGGGGAGATGGACCAGATCCTGGGCCGCCTCGATTGGGACGAGAACTTCGAGGCTCGCGTCTTCCGACTCTGGGCCCAGCATTCGCACGGGCGCGATCTGGAAAAGGCGTTCACGGGCCTGGGCAACGAGATGCAAGTGGCCCGCGAGCGCTATGAGCATGTCAAGCGCTACGACCAGGAGATCTTCGAGGGCGCTGACGGGAGATAGAGGCGGCATGAAGCGGGCGCTCGAGGGCGCTGACGGGAGATAGAGGCGGCATGAAGCGGGC
>JAGMDA010000048.1 GCA_023128935.1 Candidatus Eiseniibacteriota bacterium
CTCAGCCGCTCCGCGGATCGCCCCCGAACCGTTCAGAATCAAGCCGACCCAATCCCCATCGAAAGCCGCATCACGCGGCGCCAGCCGACTCCGGATGCGATCGGGTTGGGCGTCATGACAGCGAAAGGCGATATAGATATGTTCCATGTCGTAGGCTACCCAGAACTCCGTCGGCTGGCTCGGGGATTGGTCCGGGACCGGATGACCCGCGACAAACTCAGTGGCCGGTTGGCTTGCGAGCCAGATCTCATCATCCAACCTACCATCGATGCATGGGGCCTGATCGGTGCGGATGGCGCTAATCGGTTCTAGCGCAGCTGCCCGCATCAAGGGCCCCGCGCCGAGCAGGATAACGGCAATCCCCAAGACAATCCCCATGGACAACTCCTGTGTTCTGGCGTTCTCCCTACCGATCACTCCAGGCTCGCACAGGCCTGCGCGCTCCCTTGCGTTGTTCCATAGGGTCTAGACATTCATGAGTTGAGAAGTAGCAAACGAGGGGCCAAGTGGAAGGCGACTTGGAGGTATCATCAATCCCGTCGAATATAGATCTTGCGGATCTCCGTTTCAGCAAGTGCCTGAACTTTCAGGAAATAGAGGCCTGGCGCGACCCGGGCCCCATGGTCGTTGCAGGTGTCCCAGTAAAGCGTCACTGTCATCCCCGCGGGGAAGGATTCATCCACCCAGTGGCGAACCAGATGACCCGACACCGAATAGATGCGGGCCACAACGAGGACAGAACCGGTGGGATCGGGCGGGAGCACGAGCGAGAAGCTGGCATCCGTTGTGATGGGATGCGGAAACGGGCCCATCAGCTTGAAGCGCTCCGGGAAGATCGCCGTCTCGCCTCCTGGCGCGCTCTCATTGCCCATGTTGTCCACTGCAGAGACCGAGACAAACACGCCCTCGGTGCCCTCCGGGAAGGGGAAGACCCAAGCGGGCTCGACAATGGGATCGTCATTCAGTTTCTCTCTCTGGGAAGCGCTGGCTGGGCGCGCATAGATATTATATCCGAGCAGGTCGCATTCCGGTGAAGCCTGCCAGGCAAGAGAGATCATCGCCTCCTCATCCAGTATCTCAACCACCGGTGCCGGCGGTGGGGCCGGTGCCTCATGATCCTCAGTGGGCGCGGGAGCAGTCGAATCCCCCGGCGCCTCGGGCGGGATCGAGTCGAGCAGGGCGAGCGTGGTGGCCAGCAGCGGCGGGAGAACGAGCGGTGACGCATTGCCCTCCTCGTCGTAGGCCCGCAGGCTCAGGCCATATAGCGTTTCGGGATCCAGGCCTTCCAGCCGGTAGGCTTGAAGCATCCCCGCAGCCGCTGGCGCGGGCAGCCCCTCTGTGATCCGCGTCGCATCGTTCCAGTCGGTTGTATCGGCGATCCCGCGGCCCACGAGATAGCCCAGCTCATAGGCCTGCGCCGTGCCATCGCCCCCATCATCGCCCGGAGCCGTCCACTCCAAGTCGAACCCATCCTCGTAGCTTGCCACCGCCACCAGATCCGCAATAGCAGCAGGGGGAATCGAATCCGGGAGCAAAAGCTGCTCGGTCGTGACACTGACGACATTGGAAATGCCTGGTTCGAGCCGCCCATGGACCACATTCTTAGCCGCGAAGTAGTAAGTTGTCGCCGGCTCCAGCTCGCCAACGGCGAAGGCCAGGCTCTCCCCCGGCTCTCCTACCGGGATCAAATCCTGAGGCTCATAACAGGTCACCCAATTCTCGGGGGTCATGGGAACGAGAGCGTAGCGGATCAGTGTCTGATCCACGGTGTTGATCTCGCCCTCGGGAACCACCCATGTCAGGAGCACAGAGTCGGGTCCCATTACAGCAGCTTCCAGGTCCTTCAATGTTAGCCAGAACGAGAATCGGGTGTCCTGGCTGGGTACACCGGCGAGGTCTTCGAAGTAGGGGTTGATTTCAACGAAACCATTCTCGAAAAGGCGGACATAGAGGGTGTCCTGGCCCACGAGTTCCTTACAGAAATCACCCCGGTCCTCACCGAAATCGAAGTTGTACTCGGGGAACCAGACCGGCGTCCACCCATCGTATACGAGTGTGAAGTAGCCTTCACCAAGCATGGAGGTCCCCAGACCCCAGCGCATGACTCGTTGCTCTTCCTCTGGCGTCGGGTTCCAACCGCACCCGACGTAGAGATGGATGTAGGTCACGTCCCACCCATCCAGCGAATCGACAGCAAACGGATGCATCACTTGCTCGGCGAAGAAGTAGCCGTCTCCCAGTAGCATCCCTCCTGTTCCCTGCGGGCCCGTGCGGCGGCCATACATCCAGCTCCACCAGGAATTCTTGTGATCCGGGTGGGTGGGCGTGTGGAGGAAGGCTTCCCACCTCTCCAGCTTCAGCCCGTTAAATTCCTCCCAGACCCACGCTGGCTTGATAGCCGTACCGGCTCGAACTCCAACAATCACAAGTTCGGGGAGCGCACCTCGCAGTCGTTGCCGGATGTACTCATTGGTTTCCTTCATGAGCAGCGAGAGCGAATCCATAATGCCACCTTCCCAGCAGAGGTGGGTGATGCCCTCGGGTTCACCGTCCAGATCCGGATCAGCATCGGCGTATTTGAAAGGCTGGCTAACCGAAGGGCAATCGTTGAAGACTTCCCAGGCGACCCCATTGATGGCCGTAGACTCCCATCCCCAGGGCTCAGGCCAGCCGCCTGCGCCCACAGAGTGGTAGGCAATCTGTGGCATGGCCACATTGATATACCACTCCGCATAGGTCATGCCCACTGAAGTGCCGTAGGTTCCCTCTGGGCAATATCGAGTCCAGTTGGCAGCCCACCCGTTCCATTCCGGGATCCTTTCGCCACTGGTGTCATATAGATACCAGTCGTTTTGAATCGCATAGAATTGGCACAGGCGGATGATGCTCCAGGATGTGTCGGCCACCCACTGATTAGGATTGCTCTCCTCCCAACCGGAGATATTCTGCGGCATCTCCCGGCAGAGGACGCGCTGGTGGGGGTTGCGGGCACGCATCTCCGCCAGCACCTCGGGCGAGACCAGCAGACCGTTGACCATGTCGAACCAGGAAAGGGTATCTTTGAGCCCGTCGCTGAACTGATTGATGCTGCGGGTATGCGCTATGACCTTGGGGTAGGTGGGAACTCCGCCCTGGGTCGCACCCGTGCGGGATGTCCCAACGAGGGCCAGAGCGACGAGCACGGGCAGGCAGAGCCTTGCCATGCGGAGCCATACTGGTCCCGTCCTCCCAGGCGCAGGTACGACGGAAAGCGTTCCTTCGGATGTCGAGCCAAGCATGAAGATATCCGTAGCATGGGTCGTGCCATCGGCGCATAAGGGGATCCAAGGCTCGTTCTATATCAGATAGCGTGGCTTCCATCAACCTTCTTCGCGGAAGGGAGTAGGACGTGGTTGCAAGAATTATGTTCCCAGCCGGATAGGAATTCGCCGCTGCCGCGCGTGGCGGTAGGGAACAGATAGGGTGGTCTGGGTGTTACCGATTCTGCATGACCCATATTGACAATGCGGCGATAGTGAGAGGATCCTCGTGATCAGCCATGGATCATCCTCGTGATCGGCCGCCAGCCCTAAGGCCAGCCTGTTGAAGAACCGGAGGCACAGGATACCTAGGAGAGGAGAAGAAAACAGATGAGCATACGACGGCATCAGAAACGGGAAGCCCTGCCAATCGCGGCGAGATGGGGCACGCCATTGGCCCTCAGCATCCTGATCGCCTTGAGTAGCCTTTGGTTTAACTGGGCTCCTTCGTCGCTCAGAGCGGAGGCCTTGGCATCCCCTGGCTCGCCCGACCCTCGCGAGACCGCCGCGGCCCTCGGCCAGGCCTTCTCCCGGATCGCCGAAGACGTGCTGCCCTCCGTGGTCACCATTACGAGCGAGAGAGTCATCACGCTCAACACGGGACACAGTGATACGAGCTCTCCGTTCCCGGACTTCTTCCGCCGCTTCATGCCCCTGCAACCCGGAGGCGGCCGTCCACAGGAGTTCCGCCAGCAGGGGCTCGGTTCAGGCATTATTGTTGATGCCGGTGGCATCATCCTCACCGCCAATCACGTGGTTCAGGATGCGGAGCATATAAGTGTTATCCTCTCTGACGACCAGCGGTTTGACGCGGAGGTCGTGGGAACAGACCCCGATACGGATGTGGCCGTCCTGCGCGTCCATGCCGATAACCCGCTGCCGGCAGCACCCATTGGGGACAGCGAGGTCCTGAATGTCGGCGAATGGGTCCTGGCGCTCGGAAATCCGTTTGACCTGGGGCTGCGAGGAACGGTCACGGCCGGCATTGTGAGCGCGACAGGGCGCTCGGGCATCAATCTGACCCGCTATGAGGACTTCATTCAGACCGACGCAGCTATCAACCCCGGCAACAGTGGGGGGCCGCTGGTCAACCTCCGCGGGGAAGTGATCGGAATCAACAGTGCGATTGCGACCAGGACCGGCGGGTACCAGGGAATCGGGTTCGCCATCCCGATGGCACTGGTTCAACCAGTCATGGAAAGCATCCTTGCAGATGGTCATGTCGTTCGCGGCTGGCTGGGCGTCTACATCGATGATCTGGATGACTCCCTGAGAGAGGCATTCGGGATGGATGCGGATCAAACGGGCGGAGTACTCATCCAACAGATACAGGCAGACAGTCCGGCCGAGGGCAGCGATCTCCAAGACGGGGACATCATCCTCGCCATGGAGGGGACACCGATCAAGGACAGGCGCGATTTGCAATTCCGTGTTGCAGAAACGCGCCCGGGAACCACGGTGACCTTCACCATCCAGCGCGACGGCCAGCGCAAGCAGCTGGATGTCAAACTCGGCGAGCTGGATCGCTCCGCAACCCTGGCGCAGGCCTCCGGAGGCGCGCATGATCCACTGAAGGATCTGGGGCTGGATGTGGCCGATCTGAACGAGCAGTGGCGAGCGAGGCTCTCGGTCGACGAAAACCTCGCTGGGGTTGTGGTGACAGGCGTGGCACGCCACTCATCAGCGGCCGAAGCGGATCTGCGCGTGGGCGACCTGATCGTGGAAGCTTCCCGAGAGTCGGTAACAAGTGTAAGGCAGCTGCGGAGCATCGTTAGCCGTACGGATCCAGACAGCGTTCTACTGCTCAAGGTTGTCACCGAATCTATGCGCCGGTTCGTGGCCCTGCGCCTTCCCGAATAGGGCCCGGTGAGCCTCACTGGGAGGTGATTGCGTAGGTGCCTGCCATGGCAGTGCAGCAGAGGGCTGGTGGAAATTCCCGGCGAAGTGCAGTTGACTTGCGCAGTTCTTCAGCCTAGGCTCCTTTCGCGGATGAGCAGGTAACGTTCCGGGAAACGAGTCAGGAAAGGGAACCGCGATGGCAAAGAAAGGCAAACATGTCCATGTCGTGGGTACTGGAACAATTGGTGAGCCCCTACTCGGGCTCCTCTGCCACTATCGCGAGGAGCTGGGCATTGAGGCAATCAGCTTCAACAAGAAGCAAGCGCTCACCTACGACCGCCCCAAGGTCAAGAACCTGATCAGGCGCGGGGCCCATCTAACGGCAGACCCGGAGATGATCCCCAAGTTCGAAGAGCTAGGGATGAAGATCTCCTACGACTACGAGGAGGCCCTGAAGCTGGCCGATGTCGTCATTGACTGCACACCCGCGGGCAACAAGAACAAGGAAAGCTACTATCAAAGGCATGAAAAATCGACAATGGGCTTCGTGGCTCAGGGCAGTGAGTTCGGCTTTGGGAAGATGTATGC
>JAGMDA010000480.1 GCA_023128935.1 Candidatus Eiseniibacteriota bacterium
TCGACCTTGAAGTGCTGCTTGAGCCTGCCTCAGTATCGCTCCCAGTGGATCTTGCTCTCGTCGTATTGAGTCCGCGCAGATTTCTCCTCGGCAGGAACACCCACTGGGATCAAGGCAAACGCGTACAACTCTTCGGGGAGGCCGACGAGTACGCGGATTGCCGACTGATAGGCATCTTTCATCCCGCACCAGGTGGCTCCAAGCCCCAGGTTCGCCACGGCAAGCAGCAGATTCTCCGTGGCAGCGGCCATATCCTGATCGAACCACCTGTAGCCGTCCTTCTTCCCGAATGGGATGATCACCGCGCCGGTGTCGACTCCGAAACTGGCGTACGGATGTGCCTGGCAGAGGGCGATCACCTTCTCCTTCTCGGTCACCACGAGGAAGTGCCATGGCTGGCTGTTGTTCGCCGAGGGGGCAGCCATTGCTGCCTGGAGGATCGTTGCAAGCTTCTCTTGCTTGACCGGCGCTCCGGTAAATCGGCGGATCGATCGCCGTTTGGTGATGAACTCAAGGACGCTGTTGTTCATGATGGTACCTCCCAAGCTTCCTGATGTCGCACCCAGACAGTGACGTCAATCAATATCCTGCCCGATGCAGACCGATGGCGCAAATGTGGGGTGAACAAGGTTGGCGCCGGACGGGTTACAGGAACGCAGGAGCTCTCTTGTCCATCTGCATACATCGGCTCATGTGGTTTACTTGCTCTCAGTGAAATGGCCTGCCCCGTACCTGCGCGATTCATGCTTCCACCGGACACCAGTGGAAACGTCCTGCTTCCTCCGTTACGCGTCCTACGGCTGGGAGCTTCAGGTCTTGTATTGCAGCATCAAGACATGTCCTCGAGCAAGCGTTTTGCTCCGGAGCCGCAACTTCACTTGTAATGACCGATCGTGCTCCCAACCTCACAGTCCCATCCTTTCTATCCGATACATAGGCTGTCTATTCGCGCACGCTTTTCCTCATGTTCTCCTGATTCCTCATTCAGTATACAAGGTTCTTCCTGCGGTATGAAGTCTGATTTCTGGTGGCACCTTCTTGACCGAGCCAGCCTAGGATACACTAGAGGTCCTGTACTTTTTCGCGAAAGCCCTCACCGGTCGGAAGTCGGTCCAATCCTGGACAGCCGCGGTCAAGACGCCATCCAATGACGGAGCATAAGAGAAGTAGCTGGGGGAAGCGTGACTGGAAACCAGGTAGTACCAGGCGCAGCCGCCGAAGCAGAAGAGATATACCCGGTGCCCTTCTACACGGATGGCACCTGGCTGCATTATGATCTGTTGCTGCACCTCGCGAGTGTCCGGCGTGACGAGGAAATTGACAAACAGAGGGTACTGATTGGGCTTGCCTGGATCGCCTGCGAGGATCATCCGGCGGATCCTCTCTTCGTGGAGACCCAACTGCACCCCCGAGAACTCCTCCCGCTTGGAGACGCTCGCACGCCACAGCACCGACAGATGAAACAAACGGAACAGGGTATAGTCGAGCCCCGTTACCTGGACAACATTGTCTCTGACCTTGTTAGGGCACTTTCCTTGCTCATACCACGCAGTGGCGAAGTAAGTCTCAAATCGGCTAATGATGCCCTCGCAATCCTTGCAGAGCAACGGTTCCCTGTAGCCTTTCCGAAGATACTTGAATCCCCTGGGCACCAGCTTGGCCTCGATGGCGCGATGTTTCTCATCATAGAGGGGCCTGTATAGGAACTTAGGGATCCACATGTGACTGCACTAGCCGTTTCTCTTCCTGGCAAAGAGGACATACCATTTCGGGCAGCAGAGCTCCTCCGTTTCCATCTACTGATCATTGTTGTGCAACTCCGAAACAGAGTATGTTGAAGAGCATCAAGTGTCAATTCTATTCCTGTCATCTCTTGAGATTCTATGAGGAGTTGACAGACACAACC
>JAGMDA010000481.1 GCA_023128935.1 Candidatus Eiseniibacteriota bacterium
CGGGTGTTTGCTCGACGAGGTCCGCGAGAATCTCGGCGGGCTTCTTCTGGGGATACTTCTTCGCCACCGCGCGAAACCAGGCGAGATGGGTTCCGGCCCGGCTGGCGATGAGGCCGTAACGGTGATAGGCCTCGTCGACGTGTCCCGACGCCAGAAGGATCTCTTCGCCCGCCCGCGCGATGGCGATGGGGCTGTCGTTCAGGCCCCGGCCTTCCTCGGCGTAGCAGATCGCATCAGCTTGCCTGCCCATGGCGGAAAGCGCTTTCACAGCGTATTGGCGATAGTGCCATGTCTTGTACGGCGCCATCTCGACCAGCTCGAGGATGTCTTCGTAGCGCTCGGCCACGAGCAAGGCGCTCAAGCAATTGGTCGTGCCCTTGAAGAATCCGCGCAGGTTCGGGTCCGGGCTCCAAGCCATCTTGCACGTGCCGATGAGGTCGTCGCCCCAACGTGAGGCGACCTCCTTTGAGGCGCAGAGCTGACCCCAATAGTCACCGAGTAGCTCGATGTAGGGCATCGCGTCTTCTTGGTAGGCGTCCCAGAGCCGCTCCAGCAAAGCATCACGCTTCTTCGCATCGGCCGGAGCTTCGGCGATGATGGGCACAAGCGCAGCTATGGCGTTATTCACCGCGGTGCCGATGGCGCCGGAGGAGCTGTCGATGTGCTCGAGTGCGGGGGAGAGCTTCTCGAGAAACAGCACAGCGCCTTCGGCGGCCAGCACCTTGTCCTTACGGGCGACCTTCTTGATCTCGGAAATGGCTTCCTTGATACGCTTGATGGCGGGCTGAGATCTCCACCCAAACGCGTGCCTGCGAAAGCGCCGCCGGAACTCCCACTTGTGGGCTTTTGCCCTATTCTGAACCATCACTTCTCCTGCAAATGCACGATGATCCATCTCACACGCCTCGACGACCCACCTGATCACCTTCCGCTACATGATAGGTCAACTTGCCGTCTGCGCAAGCGCATGTCATTGCCTCCTCCGCAGGCCGGAGAAGGGACCGCCGTCATCCACAAGGTTCGAGTCCCTCCTTCGGCATTGAGAACAGGGTGGAAGTGACGCTGTGGCATCCAATTGTTCAGAACGGACTTGGGTTTGACAAGATGCGATGCGGCATGGGAGATTTGGCCCGGATCGCTGCAGCATTCGGGGGCACTGCGGTATTCCGGATCGCTGTGGCATTACGGGGCTCTGTGGCATCGTAGGCCGCAGCGGTATTCTCGCGAGCTGGACTGGACTGAGTTCGGATGAATCATAACCTGATCCTGACACCTTCGGGCCATCTGCTCCTCCGCGCGGAGGATGGGGATGGCCCGCCGCCGAACGCTTGGATGAAGCGCGTTGCGCGCGCCTTTGCCGCCTCTCAGTCGGCCGGGCTCTTCGCGCTCGCGGCAACCCGGCCCGAAGTGCCCCCCTCACGATCGTTGGTTTTCTGGCGCGAGTTTGCCGGCCGCTACCTCACCGCACGCTGCCGCACGCCCGCGGGCCAGAGGCTTGCCCCGGTCGAGCCGCCAACGCCTGCCGAGACGGCAACTCTGCTGCTGAGTGCCCCGCCCATGGAAGGCGGGGAATACTTGAGCGCCGAGTGCCTCACGAGCATCTGGCAGGAACTCGACGATTGGGTGGGGAGCGCGATCACCTCCGCGGGTGGGGGGCTGTCCGCGTGGCTGAAGCGGCAAGCACCCATGTGGCACCAGGTGGGGCGGGTGTGTTTCCATCTCGCGGAGAACAAGGACGACCCCGACTGTCCCTTCGCCTTCCTCGCCACCTACGCCCCGCGATTGTCAACGACGGGGCGGCTCCAGTATCAGCCCCTCAGCAGAGCGCTCGAGGAGAGCGCGGGCGCGCGCGACAACAAGACGCTCATCAAACTGCTCGCGCCCGTGCACGAGGCTTCCCAGCGCAGCGAATGGGTCAAGGATCTGATCGATTCGGGCGACCTATTCCACCCGCTTGCCTGGACCCCGGAGGAGGCCTACGGATTTCTCAAGGCTGCGCCGCTGCTGGAGGAGAGCGGGCTGGTGGTGCGCTTTCCCGATTGGTGGCGGAAGCGCCCGCGGGCGCAGGTCAAGGTCACCATCGGTGAGAAGAAGCAGAATCGCCTGGATGCGGGTTCCCTGCTCGACTTCAATCTGGGGCTCGCCATCGGCGACCGCGAGTTCTCCCGCGATGAATGGCAGGCGATCCTGGATGCCGGAGCCGGACTGGTGCGCATCGACGGGCAATGGGTCGAGGTGGATCAGGCCAAGCTCACTGAGGCGCTCGAGCATTGGGAGCGGATCGAAGCCCAGGCCAAGGAGGGCGGGATCACCTTCGTGGAGGGGATGCGTTTGCTCGCCGGCGCCTCCCGTGACTTGGCGCCCGAGGAGACCGATGGCCGGGCCCTGCAAGACTGGTCCGTCGTGACCTCCGGCGACTGGTTCGCGCAGGTTCTGGCCACCCTGCGCGATCCATCCGCGGTAGCCGCCGCCAAGCCGGGCCGGGCGCTGCACGGTACCTTGCGCCCCTACCAGGCGACCGGGCACCAGTGGCTCTGGTTCCTCACGCAATTGGGGCTAGGTGCGTGTTTGGCGGACGACATGGGGCTTGGCAAGACGATTCAAGTGATCTCGCTCTTGCTGGCGATCAAGAAAGACCGGCGGGCAACGAAGTCCCAGCGAGCCGCTCCCGGCAAGAAGCGTTCGGCTGCCAGCGCTCCGCCGTCGTTGCTGGTCCTGCCGGCCTCGCTTCTGGCGAACTGGAAGGCGGAGATCACCCGCTTCGCGCCCTCCCTGACGACGCGCTTCGTGCACCCGTCTGAGAGCAGCCGAGATGAGCTTCATGCGATGGCCGAGGATCCCGGCCGCGCCTTCGCCGGTATCGACGCCGTGCTGACGACCTACGGCATGCTGGTGCGGCAGAAATGGTTGTCGGAGGCAAGGTGGCGCCTGGTCATCCTGGATGAGGCCCAGGCCATCAAGAACCCCGCGGCGCGGCAAACCAAGGCCGTGAAGAAACTCCAGTGTGACGCGCGTATCGCCCTCACCGGTACGCCGGTGGAGAACCGGCTTTCGGATTTGTGGTCGCTCTTCGACTTCCTGTGCCCGGGCTTGTTGGGCTCGGCCGCGAGGTTCAAGCGGTTCGTGAAGTCCCTGGAGGCCGGCGGAACGGACAGCTACGCGCCGCTGCGCAATCTGGTGCAACCCTACATCCTGCGACGACTCAAGACCGATCGTTCGATCATCACGGATCTTCCCGAGAAGACGGAACTCAAGGCCTACTGCGGCTTGGTCCGTTCTCAGGCCGCCCTCTACGAACGTCAGGTGCGGCAACTGGCGCGTGCCTTGGAAACATTTGACGGCATCAAACGGCGGGGGCTGATCCTGTCGTACCTTCTGCGCTTCAAGCAGATCTGCAACCACCCCAGCCAGTTCCTGGGCGATGGGACCTATGCCCCCACCGATAGCGGCAAATTCGAGCGCTTGCGCGCGCTGTGCGAGGAGATCGCATCTCGCCAGGAGAAGGCGCTGATCTTCACGCAGTTTCGGGAGATGACCGGCCCCCTGGCATCCTATCTGGGGGAGCTGTTCAACCGGGATGGATTGATCCTGCACGGCGGCGTGGCCGTGGGCAAGCGCAAGCGCCTGGTGGATACTTTCCAGCGGGAGGACGGCCCGCCCTTCCTCGTGCTTTCCCTCAAGGCTGGGGGGACGGGGCTCAACCTCACGGCAGCCACCCACGTAATCCACTTCGATCGCTGGTGGAATCCAGCCGTGGAGAATCAGGCCACCGACCGTGCATTCCGGATCGGTCAGCAGCGGAATGTTCTGGTGCACAAGTTCATTTGCCGGGGTACGGTTGAAGAGAAGATCGATCTCCTGATTGACGAGAAAACCGCGCTGGCCGGGAGCATTCTGAAGACCGATGGTGCCGCCACGCTCACCGAGATGGATAATGCGGAGTTGCTCCAGCTCGTATCGCTGGATGTAGACCGGGCGAGGATGTAGACCGGGCGCTGATGTAGATCGGGCGCTGATGTAGTGGGGATTGTGGCAGAGGAGACGATGCATGCGTGGATTTCGTTGGAGACCCTACGTTCCTGTACACGTTCGGCAGCAACGAGCGGCCCGTCGCGTAGATGCACTGCGCAAGAAGGGCAAGCAGATCGCGCCCGTCGAAATCGCCAGCCGTCAGATTGCCAGGACGTTTTGGGGACAGGCATGGTGCCAGCACCTGGAGAAGTTCAGCGACTACGCCAACCGCCTGCCACGCGGGCGCACGTACGTGCGCAATGGGTCCGTGTGTCATCTCGAGATCCAAGAGGGCGTGGTGAATGCGATGGTCAGCGGAAACGCGCTTTACCATGTCACCGTGGGCATGAAGAAGCTTCCAAAGAAGAAGTGGCGGGATATCACCCACCGCTGTGCCGGGCAGATCGGGTCCTTGCTGGAGCTGCTGCAGGGGAGGCTCTCTGACAGCGTCATGGAGGTCGTCACGGACCGGCGGGACGGTCTCTTTCCTCAACTCGGTGAGATGAGCTTGAAGTGCAGCTGCCCCGACTGGGCCACGATGTGCAAGCACGTCGCGGCCGTGCTCTACGGCGTGGGGGCGCGTTTGGATGATCAACCCGAAATGCTCTTCCTCCTGCGGGGAGTGAAGCACGAGGAACTGGTCAGCGCGGGTGTGGGCCTGGTTGGCAAGGCAGCGCAGCGAGGAGCGGGCACCGGAGGCGGGCGGAGCAGGCGTCTCTCCGGCGACAAGATCTCCGACGTCTTTGGCATCGAGATGGAGGTCGCGGACAGTGACGCGGGTGGTCGCAGCGCCAAGCCCGGCAGGTCCCCTGCCAAGGGCCGTGCCAAGGCTGGGAGGCCCAGTGTCAGCGGCGGGGCCAAGGCCGGCAAGCTTAGCGTCGACAAGCCCAAGGCGACGGCGAGCGCGAGAAGGCCTCGGGCGACGGCGAGCGTGAGAAGGCCTCGGGCGACGGTGGCCGCCAAGCCCGTTCGCCGCGGTGGAGACCACTGCAAACGCGGCACGCGAAGATCCGAAGTGCCGACTCCGGCCGGCAAGGATGTTGGGGCCTTACGCCGGAAGTTCGCGATGACGCAAGGCGAGCTCGCCGCACTTCTGGGCATGAGCGTCGGCACGGTCGCCACCTGGGAGAGAAGCAAGGGGCGGCTGCGTTTGCAAGCGCGCTCCCTGGCTGCGTGGCTTCGGATCGCGGGACTCACACGCATCGGTGCTCGTAGAAGGCTCAACCGCCTGTCACGCTAGCCAGTCGGGGTCCACACCGTCTTGTGGGATTGCCTCGACCGCAGTGGGAAACCAGTGCAGGCAGGGATCTACTTTGCGCAGCTCCAGTTTAGCGGGCAGACGGCTACACGGCGCATGCTGTTGATTCGGTGAAATATCAGTTGATTTGCTTATTATGGTGGGTTATAAGGTATCAGCATTATCATGGAGGCTGATTCATGGCCCGCGCGAAATCGTCGCCTGCCAAGATTGGGCAGCTTGTCTCGGTCCTTACCGGAGACCTCGTTGAATCGACCCGCATGACACCTGATCAGCGGCGCCGGCTGGTGGGCATCGTGGATGCTGCACTTTCCCCAAGGCGGCTCCGTAGGGCCCTTGCGGGCGGTCGTGTCCTAGGGCGTCAGGTGTTTCGTGGCGACGCTTTTCAGGTGTTGCTCAACTGCCCGGGCATTGGTTTGGCTGCTGCGCTGCACATCATGGCTGATCTCCGGGCACGGGAGCAGAAGCTGAACGCTTCGATCGGAGCGCGAATTGCTGTTGGTATTGGCGCGGTCGAGTATTTCACCGGACAGGCAGTCCGCCCGGGATCTGGTCGCGCCAAGCGGGCATCCAAGGATGCATCCTCTGGGCGTGTGGGCGAGTCGTTTCATGGCGACGGTGAGGCATTTCGCTACTCCGGGAAAAGTCTTGATCAAATGGCGAAACACCAATTCATTACGGTTTGCACTGCATGGCCGGAGGTAAATGCGGAACTCAATGTCGGATGCCGTTTCCTGGACGGGCTGATTGTGGATATGTCAGACATACAGGCTGCGGCACTGCGCGGTGTCCTGCAAGGAATGACGCAGCGGGAGATTGCCGAAGCTGAGGGCAAGTCACAATCAGCAATTGCCCAACGCCTGCGGCGAGTGAACTGGAACGCCGTGCGAGTGCTTCTCGACCGCTACGCTGTCCTCGTTGATCGGCCCCGGCATAGGTGCGGAAGTCACGGAGGGCCGCCCGCATGAGGGTGAATATAAGGGTCTATACTTATTATACCACAACATCAGGATATAGACTTATATGATTGCCTCATGGGCCACATTTCTGATTGATCCATCTTGTGGCTGGCCGTATGTGCTGCCGCTATTGACAGCCCATCTATTGGCTGATTTTCCTCTGCAGCCCAAATCCTGGGTGGACCACCGGCGCAAACACGGATGGGCATCGGGCTACCTCTATCTGCATGCTGGAATCTGCGGTGTCATGGCATATGTCGCTGCCAGCGCCGCATTCGCCACCCTCAGAATTTGGTGGCTGCTGCCTTTGATCTCTGTGACGCATGTTCTCTTTGACGGCTTCAAAGCCCGTACCGACGATCGCTGTTGGCACTTCGTCCTTGATCAGATTGCCCATCTCGCAATTGTTCTTCTGGCCGCCTTCTTGCTCATGCAAGAGCTACCGCGCGCTACCCCGCTCGGATACAGCCTGTGGCTGTGCGCGACAGCATTCCTGCTGACTTGGTGGGGTGAGGGTAACCTGATCGAGAAAGCGACTGCTCGCTGGCGGGACCAATTCGAAGATGCGGGCCCACGTGGTCTTGCCCAGGGTGGTCTGTGGATTGGACGCTTGGAGCGCAGCTTGATCGTCCTCTTTGTCTTGACGGAACACTATGAGGCGACTGGGTTTCTCATAGCAGCCAAGTCCGTGCTGCGCTTCGGCGAGGTCAGCCGGCCCGGCCACCGCGGAGAGGCCGAGTATGTTCTGGTCGGCACCTTGGCCAGCTTTCTGCTCGCCATCCTGACGGGCCTGGGGGCCAGGTACCTGCTCGGTTGGTGAGATTGCGGGCTGGCCAAGCGCCGGTGATCGCGTTTTCTGAGTCCTCTGCCCGAGCGTTACTACGCGGCCTGCTCCTGCGTCACCGGATCTGGAACCCAGCTACGGAACGGGATTTTCGCGGACTGCGGTTTGAATCGCAGATCTGTAATTATGCTCTTGTGACATAATGCCGATCATGCATAATGATAACCATTCGTAAGGCGGGAGGGAACTACGTGCAGCTGGCATTCCTGAATCGAAGCGAAGAGCTCGCGAGACTGCGTGCCGCGCTCGCGCGGCGCACAAGCACGCTGACCGTACTCTATGGCCGTCGACGCTGCGGCAAGTCCAGGCTGCTGCGTCACGCGCTCGCCGGTATGCAGGTTGCCTACTACGTCGGCGACGACCGAGAAGGCATCCTGCAGCGTTCGGCCCTGGCCGCGGAGTTAGCCCGCATCATCCCAGGCTTCGATCAGGTCACCTACCCGGAGTGGGGCGTACTCTTCTCCCGGTGGTGGGAAGCTGCTCCCCCCGGAGCAGTCCTCGCGTTGGATGAATTTCCTGCTCTGGTAGCCCGGGCCCGGGAGATCCCCAGCCTGCTTCAGAAGCACATCGACGTCGGCGGCGGGCGCCGGATCCACGTCGTTCTCGCGGGATCCTCGCAGCGGATGATGCAC
>JAGMDA010000482.1 GCA_023128935.1 Candidatus Eiseniibacteriota bacterium
ATCTCAGAGGCAGTGTGGTGCGGAGGCCCACGAAGAAGGCAGCGGTCCAAGGGCCTGTCAGCACGGCGCTTGGGCGTCATGCTCTTTGGCTTCCGGCCGGCACGGATGGAGCGGCCATGCACACCAGAGTAATCGCCACTCCAGGCGGCACCGTGCGCCAGGCGACGTTCATGAGCCGCCACAGTAAGGGCAGTCTGTCGAGGATGCCCTTGGCGCGCTGCAGGGGTCTGAACAGCGCACTGGGGCGAAATGCGTAGCCCAGCATGCGCGTCACGGCGAAGCTGTTGCGCTCCATTGTGAGGGACAAGCTCTCAGGCGTATAGTGACGGAAGTGCTTGGCCTCGACGGGTGAGTTCGTCGAGGGAGTTGTGACCAGGAGGCACGCTGATGGCGCGCGCCTGCGGATCGTCGTCAACACCGTGTCGATCTCATCTTCAGAGAGATGCTCAATGACCTCACGCATGACAACCACGGGCGGCGATCCATCGTCAGGCAAGGCGCGCAGCGCCTCGTCAATATCGGCAACCCGGAAGGAGAGACAGCCTCCATCGGGTCGCGCCTGCGGCGCCCCATCAGTATCAGCGGCCTGAGATAATACACGGCCTCCTCCGGTGTCCGCGCTGGAGTGGCTGTCACTGGGCTTGCTACCAGTCTTGGCCTTTGCCCATGCGATGGCATCCTGGGATCGATCGACGCCAACCAGCGACGTCTTGAACCCGCGGGAGTTGAGTATCTGCCAGAGTTCATAGGATCCGCGACCATCGCCGCAACCGAAGTCGCAGATAGAGACGCTGCTCCGGGCCCTGACGCTGTCGATCCCCGAGATCAAGTCGGCCAGAAGATTCGTGAGCCTCCAGTAGCGCGTCCACTCGAGTCGTTTCCGCTTGCTCCAGTGATAGGCCGCCGCATATTCAGCTTCCTGAATCACTTGTTTGGCTGTGTATTGTGAGTGCGAATGCACAGGATGGTTCCTCCCTACGTATTGTCGGGGATTGTGAACGATGTGTGATTCTCGATGTACATCGGCTCATGTGTGATGACAACCACTACAATGGAGTGGGACAGTTCCTCAATGGTTTTCTCCAGTTCCCGCTTGATCCGGTCATCCAATCCCGAGGTGACTTCATCGAGGATGAGAATGTCCGGCTTGCGGACCAGCACCCTGGCGATTCCGATCCGGCGCTTCTCTCCGCCCGAGAGCGAGCGTCCGCCCTCGGCTAGCACGACATCCAGGCCACCGGTGCGCTGGACGAACTCGCGTGCACCAACGCGTGCCAGTTGCTCCCACAGTTCGTCATCGCTCACCGCGGATTCCGTCGAGCGTAGGTTGTTGCGGATGGTGTCATGGAACAGATGGATGTCCTGTGTGACATAACCCGCACGCGGCCTGTACTCACGCGAGTCGTAGCAGGCGCCCGATGTCCCCAGATAGATCACGCTGCCTTCTCCAGGTTCGTAGAGCCCGGCCAGAAGATTGGCAAGCGTGGTCTTCCCGGAACCAGAGGAGCCCTTGATCACGAGCGGGCTGGCCAGATCGGCATCCAGATTGACTTCCGTGAGGACCTTTCGTCTCGCATAGCTGTAAGCGAGGTTCCGGGTTCTGACTCCGGTGATCTTCTCGGGGATGGTTTGTTTGATCGTCTGCCGCGGGATGGTGAGTACTTCGTAGACCGGACCGAGGCTGCCCGACACGGACGTCAGACTGCTGATGTTCCCCGTGGCTACATTGACGTAGCCGAGCACCCGCAGCCCCAATGCGCCAACCCCCGCCAGTAGATAGAGGAGATCCTTGAGCGGTTCCCCCGTCAGCAACGACGCCAGGTAGAACAGGAGCAGCACAAGTGCGGGGACAACTGCATTCGAGAAGACCACCCAAGCCCGCAGGACCCAGATCTTGATCTCCAGGCCGGTTAGTCTTTTCTGAAAGGCCAGGGCATGATCTAGATGGGTGTCGAGCCGGTCCTCTACCTTCAATTGAAAGAGCCCGCTGAGCCGTTCGGTGACTGAGGCATAAAACCCCTGCCGTTCAGCGATCAGTTTTTCAGAGAGCTTGCTTTGCTGTCCAAAGAGATGCTTGAGCGTCAAACTGGCGGGGATGCCGACCAGCACGAAGATGATCGCCGATGGGATGCTCACTGAGATGGCCATTAAGGACATGACCGTTGCCAGAAGTAGTCCCTGCATGGTTCTGAGGATAGCCATGAAAAACTGAGCGACATGCAGGGCCTCCTCAGTGATGGCGCCCACCTTCTGGCCCACCCTGATGCCACGCAAGTACTCCCAGTCGCCGTGGAGGATTGCAGTGATTCCTTTCTTCTGGATCACCTGACGCGTCTTGGCCTGCAGGTAGCCGTCCAGGACATGAACAAAGAGGAGTACGAAGGCCCGCAGGAGAAAGAGGAGCAATGCGGCCAGATAAACTGGGACCAAGCCCTTCTCGATTGGCAGAAGGTCGAGCAGAAAGGACACGGCAGGATTACGCACGGCGCCAGTGGTCATTCTAAACTCGCCGGCTACGAGTTCGACCAGGAGGATCAAGCCCGCTCCGTCGAGAAGGGCACCCAGTGTGGAACCGAGATAGTAGATGAGCGTCAATGTCGCGATGCGGACCTTTGTGAGGTTGCAGGCCCTGACGATGGCCACCGCCTTGTGCCACTCGACATGCGGCAGCGCTAGACTGAGCACGCGTTTGATCG
Source organism: Candidatus Eiseniibacteriota bacterium (assembly GCA_023128935.1). Taxonomy (GTDB): domain Bacteria; phylum Eisenbacteria; class RBG-16-71-46; order CAIMUX01; family WJJG01; genus DAOVQB01. The sequence goes on from JAGMDA010000482.1 coordinate 2,697, forward strand.
GGGTTTTGATCAGCTTCTTCATCCTGATGCGGGTTCCTCACATACAGGTATGGGTCGCAGGGTGGAGAACTCTCCTGATCCCGGACATGCAAGCAAACGGACCACTGCTACGGGCTAGGTCGG
>JAGMDA010000483.1 GCA_023128935.1 Candidatus Eiseniibacteriota bacterium
GCTAGGTCGCAGGGCGGAGAGTTCTCCTGATCCCGGACCTGCAAGTGACCGGACCACAGCTACGGTTTGGGTCGCTCCCCCTTGTAGTTCTGGGTCCCCCAGTCCTGCGGTACCTCGAATAGATACACTGGTGCCTTTGGGAAGTCCCACTCGCCTTTAGGAATCATGATTTCCTGGCACAGGTGCACGAAGCGGTCCTCTGGGTCCAGCCACCAACCCATGCACTGCACAATCCAAAGGCGTCTCTGGTCCCCGACATTCGTGTGAAGCCAATCCGTCATTCGCTCCCGGCTGGCGAAGTCCCTGGGCTTTGGATTCCGCAGAGTCACGGCATCACCCACATAGTAATGCACTGGTTCTACGAGCGTGTAGACGGCGGCTTCATCTCCTGGGCGGACCTCCTGGCGCAGGAGCTTGCCCGCCGCCCGTGTGTCGGGACGCCAATAGCGCGCGTTGGTGAAGTAGCGATAGTCGGCATGGGCGGAGAAGAAGAGCAATGCGATCAGTACCAAGGCGCGGAGGGTCCTGTTTCCGATCGAGGCGATACCGATCCCGATCAGGAGCAGGTAGGGTGCAAAGGCCAGCGCGGCATAGCGTGGATTGGGTGCCTTGAGGTTCAGCATGGAGAGCGCAACCATCAACAACACGGGGATTGTCACCCAGAGCAGAAGAACGCGGAACTCATCGGCAGAGCGGCGTGCCCTGTGAAAACCCCACAGAAATGCAAAGGCAAATAGCATCATGATAGGGACCAGATACCAGAGATAGGAGATCACCGCTGGCCAACGATGGATCTTGAGTTCATCGATCGAAGGTCCCATGGAGAAGCCCAGGGAAAAGCTGTAGAAGGTAAAGGGGATGCTCAGCAGCCCGGGCGGGCATTCCCCCTTGATGGCAACGCCCTCCCCGGCGGCCTCGTCTGGGCGGCCCAGATGCAACTGACCCATCGATTCTGTGGCTTGGAGGATCCAAGGTGAAAGCGCAACCATGACGACCACAAGGAGCAGGAGCAGGCGCCGGAACGGGTAGTGTACCTTCCGCCGGAAAGCGAGTACATAAACACAGTGGAAGACGAGCAGGAAGAAGCCGGTCAGATTGGCCAGGCAGACCGCTACGCTTGTGCCAATCGCCGCCAGGAAGGTCCCTCGCGTTTTCTCTCTCACATCAGCCAGGAATGCATAAATCGCCAGAAGCCCAAGGTCGAAGAGCAAAATGTAGTTGCGCACTTCCTGGCTATACCAGAGGTAGAAGGGTGAAACAGCCAGGAGACTGAGCCCGATCATGGCGGCCCGGCGGCCCACGAGCGGTAATCCCACGCGATAGAACAGCGCCAGTCCAGCGGCGCCCAAGGCCGCCGAGAGGGCCCGCGTTGCTCCCTCGCCTGTCCCGACCAGCGCCATCCATCCCTTGAGGAGTACCAGGTACAAGGGGCCGTGGATGTTTAGAACAGCCCAGAGGATGTTGTTCTCCGGCCCGCCTAACGCGATTGTGACCGAACGGATCTCATCGTGCCACAGGCTCTGTTGCCCCAGCGCGAGGAAGCGCAGGGCCGTGCCTACGGCCAGGATGAGCAGGACGGGCCAATCCCAGCGATGCGTATGGCGGGCGCTCTTCACTAAAGAATCTCTCCTACGAGCTGGACAATCCGGACTACGACACGGGGTTGATTGGACGCGATCGTCGCAAACGACACCGGTTCCGTGTGACTGATCATACCGAGTGAATACTGTGCAAGTAGAAGCACATTCCAAACTGTAAAGAGAAGGAAGATCACAGGTGCCAGGAATCGCCCACTGTGACGCCTGCTGGCGGCCTGGAGGTCA
>JAGMDA010000484.1 GCA_023128935.1 Candidatus Eiseniibacteriota bacterium
GGAGGTCATGGGAACGCCTGCTGGCAACCCGGAGGTCATCGAATAGAACCGTGAGGCCGAGGACGAAGAGCGGCGTGGCGCTCACCATGCGGCGCATCCCGAAGGATGCCCCGGCCCACCAATCGTGCACGATGCAGTTTGAGAGGACCAGAAGACCCAAGGCGGCGATCGACACACCAGCTAGCTCTGCGTCCCTGCGCCACAGCAGGAAGAGTCCAATGACGGCGAGCAGCGTGATCGGTGTCCAGATAAAGAGTCCATGCCTGGCGGAAAAGAGCGTTCCCCACAGCCCCTCCGGCGAGAATTGCAGAGTCTCCACAGAGTGACGCACCCAGGGCCGACCGTGCAAATACTGCCAGACGCAGAACTGCGGAAGCGAAACAAGCATGAAGCCGGCCAGCGCAGCGCCCCCCCTGCCGGCCAGTACGGCGCCTACATGACCGGTCAGCTGCCATACGCGTGTCCATCTGATGCTCTGTGCATCCTGCCCAGCCGTTTCGTTCGGTTTGGTCCCTTGGCGGAGCAGCCGTGCAGCTTCCACCACAAAGACCGGCACAGCCAACACGACATCATTCCACCGCACAAGGAACAGCAGTCCTGCTAGAAGGCCCCAGTGAAACCATGTGACAGCGCTTGGCGCTCGACGACTCTGCCGCCAGTAGAGAAAGAATGCTCCAGCCGTGAGGGCCGTGATGGCATGGCCATAACTTGGCGCGAGGTAGAGATAATAGAGCAGCGGCGAGGCTGCGGCGATGGCCAGTGTGGCCCAGAACGCTTCCCTGGAGGGCGTCAAGGTGTGGGCCATCTTGTAGGCAAACAGAAGCCCGACGATGCCGCAGGCGAGCGAAGTGAGTGCAATGGCCAGGTAGTAGGCTCCTCCATAGCCGTCGTCCCGATGTGAAAGGCCGATGCTGCGCCCTGCCTTGACCGCCGCGTGTACAGATAGATACGCGGGGGCCCATGCAATTGACGGACCCGTGCTGAAGTTGGATGGCACACGACCAGTTACCGGATCGGGCGGAGGTGTGTGGTAGTGGGGATCGACTCCGGGAGTGTGGTTGCTTCTGTCGAGGAGGAGTCCTGGCAGGCCACCTGCATCCACCGCTACGTGAGTTGACAAGTACTCCAGCTCGTTTGCCAGATCCAAGTCGAGGTCGACGATCGCCGAGTGCAGATAGGCGACATAGCCGATCCCATCCCCGTGTACCCACGGCGTGAGGAGAAATGGAGCTGCGGCTAGGATACAGAGGAAGATCCTGCCCTCAGGGCTCCGCGCAAGTTCTCTCAGCCTCACGATCTTGCCCCCCGCGCAAGTTCTCTCAGCCTCACGGTCTTGCCCCCCGCGCAAGTTTTCTCAACCGCACCGTTTTGCCCCCGGCGGGTCCGGCTCGGACTTCCCGCCAGCGCTCGGTTGCGGCCACGCAACGGAATCTATTCTGGTGCCCCCACCTGGTCAACGTGAACTCGGCGGCCCCGTAAGGGCTATCTTCTACCTCTGGCGGCTTGAACCGGACCGTGAGGTCGCGATAGCCTTCGGCTGCAAACGGAAGCTATGGAGAGCAAGCCCTTGGCGACGCGAACTGAAAGCGCACCTCAGACCATCCGAGCTGCTTGGATCCTGTGGCTGATCCTCCTGGCTGCCTTGGGGATCCGTCTCATCTATGGCTTCTCCCTTGAACCTGAGATCTTCTGGCACGATGGACGCGAGTACTCCCGCCTGGCCAAGAGCATCCTGGAGACGGGCGCCTACCTCACACCGGAGGGGAACCCCACTGCGCTGTGGCCTCCGGGCTATCCCTTCCTCCTGGCCCTTATTTACGCCCTCTTTGGCACAAGTGTGATGGCGGTGCGGGCCGTGCAAGCTGTGATGGGAGCGGCAACCTGTTATCTTGTCTATCTCCTCGGACTGCGTCTTCTGGGGTGGCGGCAGGCGCTGCTGTCAGCCGCCTTGGCCGCCATCTATCCCCTTTTCATCTACACGACGGGAACGTTGTATCCCGTCGTCCTTGTGACCCTCCTCATCGCCGCCGTCTTCTTGCTGGCCCTGGATGCGGTAGAACGATCATCCGGGATGCGGGCGCTGGCGGCTGGATTGCTCTCGGGATGGGCTGTTCTAGCGGTGGCCGCGGTCCTGCCGGCGCTGCTCTTGACCTCTCTCTGGATTTTCTGGGAGGCCGCGCGAAAGAGGGCACCCGAAGCGGCACGGCCGGGGTCTCCACGGTGTTGGGGGAGGGGTGTCAAGCTGGCCTTGCTCTTCCTGGCGCCACTTGTACTCATGGTGGGAACCTGGACCTGGAGGAACACGCAGGCCTTCGGGAGGCCGGTCCTCGTTTCCAACAACGGCGGCTACAACTTCTGGATGGGGAACTACCCCAGTGTGACGGCCAGCACGGGCGGCCGCTGGATGCCAGGAATGGCGGAGGAATACAACGACATCCACAGGCGCTACCAGAACGAGGCCGAGGTCGACCGCGCTCTCCTCGAGCGCGGACTGGAGCATGCCATGGCTGATCCGGGCCGCTTCGCGGGCCTCACTATCGCCAAGGCGTTCAATCTCTGGCGCCTCTATCCGCAGCCCATGACTCATGAGAGACCCCATCAGGGTGTCGAGCGAATCGCGAGCATCCTGTCCTATGGGCTCCTCCTTCCTTTCGCGCTGATATGGCTCTTGCGATCGCTGCGGCGCAGCCCGCCAGCTCGGCTCGTCCTTCTTCTCTGGCTGTCTTTCTCCTTTGTCTACGCGTTCTTCATCTCCAAGGTCCGTTTCCGGATTCCTCTGGACACCTTTATCATCCTCTACGCCTCAGGGGGGCTGATCGCACTAGTCGCCTGCCTGGCGGGGGTGCTCAAGCGGCGCGGTATCCGTTGGTCCTGGTTGTCTGCGCTGACCGGTGAAAGGCCGAAACGCTTGGAGCAGGGCGCGAGTAGACGCCGATTCCGAAATTGACCCGCAGGACTAGCGCAGGAGCACGGCATGGTCAGCGATGGCGCGGTGTGCTATCATCTGCCGTTCCCGAATGAACGCAGGGCTTTCTTCCGGGGTAGTTGAGTGTAGTACCTATTGCGCTCCGCCTGTCTGGGCCCGGCCCAGTCAGTGCGTTTCAGCGCGCGGTGGCTTTGTCGATAGCTCTGCCGATCGGTTTGAGCGATCTATCTGAAAGGCCGGTCCATGGTTTTCAAGAAAAGGCTCCTCCACCTGATCTTGCGCAGGGCCACTCATCTGCCCAAGGGGAAGCGGGCGCTCGATTATACACTGAATCGCATGCGCTATCAGCTGGCTCTCCGGCAGAGGAAGGTGGTGCTGCCCCACCCGATCTCCCTGATGATCGAACTGACGAACCTTTGCCAGCTCAAGTGCATCACCTGCGCCAGGGAATATGCCCTCGGGCAGGCCATGGACACGGGAAACATGGACCTGGCGCAGGCAAAGAAGCTGATCGATGAATCCCACGTCTTCTTGGATCGGATTGGCCTGACCGGTTTGGGCGAGCCGCTGCTCTACCCTCATCTGGTTGAGATCCTCGACTACATCGAGAAGCAGAATAGGGGTATATGCATCTTTATCTCGACGAATGCTCAGGTGCCGAACACGTTGAAGATCATGGAAGCCATTGGCGATAAGATCGACACGTTGCAGGTTTCGGTCGATGGCATCGGGGAGGTGTTCGAGAGCATCCGCAGCAAATCGGACTTCGCCAGTTCGGCAAAGAACCTAGAAGCAATCGTAAAGCTGTCAAAGGACATGCGCTTCGATGTCAAGTTGAACATGGTTGTCTTCAGTCGAAACTACCACCAGTTGACTGATATTGTGGCCTTTGCCAAACAGATGGGGCTCTCTGAGATCTTTCTGAATTCGATCAATCTTGTTTCCAATGATTGGGATCTTTCCGAATACCGGGTCTACGAGACGCCCGAGTTTCAGCGCGAATTGAACAAGGCGTTAAGCCTGGCCCGGAAAGAGGGCATCTACGTCGAGTATCCAAAGTTCACGACCTCGAAGGGCTTCAAGCACTGTCCCTATCCGTGGAATAGCTTTTACATCACCTGGGATGGTTTTCTTGTTCCCTGTTGCGCTAAGCCCTTCCCCAAGGAGCTGGACTTTGGAAACGTCTTTGAAGGCGGTTTGCTGAACTGCATCAACAGTCAGAAGCTGCGCGAGTTTCGCCGAATGTCGATCAGCAACACAGCGCCTGAGTTCTGCCGCAGATGTCACTACGTTGAGTGAGATTGCCACAGCGAGTGAGACGCCCGTGGCTGCCAGCCGAGCCTCTTCGGTTGCAAGGGCTTGGGTCAGTTCCTTCCTGCGCGACATGCCTCTGATCCGTCTTCGTCAGGGCAACGGGGAAGAGCGGCGCGACGCTCGACCCCGGTTCAGGGCCGAGCTGCCCACCTGCGGCGGCACGGGGTTTCCGGGAGGGACAGGTCAGCGGTTCCGCCGCCGTGATGTTCTCTCGGCCTTGCGCCTTCTCTCGGCCTTGCGCTTTCTCTCGGCCTTGCTCCGTTTCCGCTTGGCAGTTCCGCTTGCGATTCGATGAGCGGGGAAGCTGGGGATATGGTGCTCATCCCGGAAACAAGCCCACCATGACATGGATGCATGGATATCATCTAGTGATACCTGTTCCATTCTCTTCCTCAGGCGTTCGAGTGTTTCCTCCTTTCCCCGCTCCAAGGTACGCCGGAAATCTTCCAATCCGATGTAGAATGGGCTGATCAATCCATCTTCAAAGGCCTTTTCGATCGTATCCATGAGTTCTTCCGGATACAGATCATTGATGCGCGCACTAGCCATGCTCGACAAGTCGCTGTCAGGGCCCCCTTCTGAAGGCGTCAACAGTGATCCCAGGAAGTCCAGAACCCGGCTGCGGGTTGCCAAACCGCTTGCGACTGCGAATGCCATCGCCTTCAGAGCAGAGCCGCGACAGTAGACATTCGCGTTCTCATTCAACGCCAGTGCCCTGATGTGCTCCAACGAGCCATCACACGTTCGGAGCAAGATGGTCGGGAGATCCTCAGTTATCAGATCACCAAGAAGATGATCCGGGAGGTCACCCGGCAACCCGACCAGATTCACGATAGGCCTGTGGGCGCGCGGCTCCTTGAAGTGACCCAACAACATGATTGCATAGGTGTGGGTGTAGAAGTCGTCTTGGGCAGCATAGTGAGCGGGATTCGAGAGAACCGTCTCCAGAACGCCTATGAGGTGGGGAATAATCTCGTCCTTGAGCTCAAGAGCGGCATCGACAGACTCCCTCCGGTAGACGCCAGAGCTGACCTCGAAGTCCTTTAGGATCTCTCGGATCCTCTCGTCGCTTGCCCTTTGCACACAACCCTCCGATCAGCCGAACGGGTGGCTCTTGGAACTGGCCGAGCCGCCAAATGCAGGGGCGCCCACCGGCGCGTCGCCTTACCCGGGACCGCCCGGATCACCGCTCGGTACCAGCTCATCCAGGGGATACCAAGTGATGCTTCCAGGAAGTGACTCGCAAGTGTCCTCGATAACGTACAAGTGGAGATAGCTGTGGATGTGGTCCTCCTTGGGGAAGTCCCCGTGGTTGTACCCCACAGGGATGTCCTCGGGGACGATGCCCAGGAAGTCCTCGCCGCTCAGCATACGCAGCATCTCCTCCGGGAACTCCAGCATGAAGGCTACGCCGTGCTCAGAGAGAGCGATCGCCATCCTCGCCGTTTCGACCGCCCGGGCGGTGCTGAACCCGGCCAGACGAAGTTGCCATCCGTCGCCATGCTCCAGCACGTAGAGGGAGATGTGCGTGCGGTTTCCACCGCGGCAGATTTCGAAGGGGTGGCCTCCGCCCTGGCGCTCGCGGTACCAGCGAGTGAAGGCCGAGGGGTCATCAGACGGCAGATCCAGGAGCCCTTCGTCCCGGTTGTCGGCCATGGCTCGGTACATCTCCCGGGGCGTCATGGACGACTCGAGTTGTTCATAGTCGTTGGCCTCGTAACAGATCCGGCAATAGGACAGGAAGGCCGAGAGGGTCATCCTGTCGATCGTGGCGTTCTCGTCCAGATCCAGGATCAGCCGCCTGAACCGGCCCAAACCTTCAGCCCCGATCTCGTCGTCAAGGCGGATGACCTCGCTTGAGGCACTCCACAGATCCCGGCGGCGTACGCGCCCGAAACGCTTGCACAGTGGCAGGTTCCGTTCTACATCGCGGTTGTACGCGACCGGATCCAGCAAGAACTTGTGCACCTCGTCGCGCATTGCTTGAAGGAGCCAGATGACGAGCCTGCGGGCATCGTCCTGAGCTGGATCCAGTTGGTAAAACATTCCGGAAGCGAGATCCACGTTGAAGTCGAGCGTGCGATCGAGGTAGAAGAAGAGACGGTTGTCGTAGTGCACGGCTCGTAGCCGCCGCCACTGGACTTCGTCGGGGTACTCCATCCGCCACAGCGACTCGAAATCCTCGCGCGATTCCACATCTCCCGCGTCCCGATACTCATCATAGTCGCCGAAGTCATGCAACTGACCTCGCTCGGTCCTGATCCAGAGCGACCAGATGGAGTCGCGCCCATCGATGACCGGCTTGATCTTCTCCAGCAACGCGCGAGACTCGCGCACGCTCTCGAACAGATCGGGAGCGGTGCTTCCGGCTTCGCGGACGTTCCGAACACTCTGAATCAACAGATCAATCTCCGGGGAGAGAATCTTCATGGCC
>JAGMDA010000485.1 GCA_023128935.1 Candidatus Eiseniibacteriota bacterium
CCTGTAGCCGGGTCTGCTGCGTGGAGGGTGCCTGCTTTTTGGTTGGGGAGATCGAGTGCGCGGACACACTGGGGGGGCAATGGCATCCGGAGTGGGACTCCTGCGACCCGAACCCATGCGACACACCTGTGAACCGCGTTACCTGGGGCAGGATCAAGGCGATCTATCGCTAAGTCTGGGAGGGAATTCTGCCGAGGAAGGATGGAGAGTGGCCTAACCAACTTGGGCTGGGAAAAAGCTTGTACCCACTACCAAGCTGCGGTAATAGGGTACGGGTCAGGATTTGGGAAATCACGTCCTGCATTGGTGCCAGGCGGCCCGTTACCCAGCAGGGCAAAGGATTGAACTCTGTTTCTCGAGGAGGAGAAGTCAATGAAACGGGTTATCTGGGCTATGGCATTAACGGCCATCGTGGCGAGTGTCGCAGTTGCGCAGACCAGTCACCTTGGTGGTGGAGTTTTTATCGCACACTATGTATCTGAGCTCACGTACACCGAGGTGCCGGTGGATGAGGTAGCCTGCGCGGACTATGTTGGCTACTCCATTGACAGCGCGGCGGATCAGATCAACCGGATCGATGGTGTCGCGGATGGGACCCTTGCGCTGTGGTTCGTTCTGTCTGCCTGGACCGAGGACAAGGAGTTCTGCGGCGTCCAGTTTGGATTCGGGGACTACGACAGCGGCCAGTTTACGGTGACGGAACACGGCGTCTGCGCTTCTGGCGATCCGCAAGAGATCCCTCAAGCTGGATGGCCAGGGCCAAACACCGGAACAGCCATTGTGGCCACCGACTCGGCTTGGGTGGGCAACTACGTGCCGGTCTATTACTTTGGCGGCTATGCCTACGACGGTACCACGGTGATCCCCTTGGCAGAGGATCCCAGTCAAATTACACCCTTTGGTGGCTGGGCGAGCTGCGATCAACCTCAGCCCTACAAATGGGCGGCAACGGTCTTCGGGGCCATGGGGATCAATGGCGATGGTACGGCAGCTGAGCCCACGGCTGTGGAGACCCATGCCTGCTGTGTCCAGAGCACATGCCTGATGAGAACAGAGGACGAGTGCACGGCTATGGGAGGCGAATTCCTCCCGGAGATCGATTCGTGTGATCCGGACCCCTGCGCTGGACCGCCGCTGCATGTCTGCTGCGATGGGTCGGTTTGCTTCCTCATAACCGAGGATGAGTGCACGACCATGGGCGGAGATTGGTACCCGGAGTGGGATACCTGCGAGCCGAATCCGTGCGTAGAGCCGGCGGTTGAGCGGAGCTCCTGGGGCACCATCAAGGCCACCTATCGCTAGGGATCGCGCTTGGATCTGCGCAGGCTGTTGGCCGCGCCTCGCGAGAAAATCTTTGCCCACGCGTCAGCTGCCGCGCTAAGGTAGAAGCTGGGTGACATGGAAGGGGGCGGCATGTCAATGCGCCCCCTTGACGCAGTACCCGCGCAAGAGGACTTCTGTTCGGTGGGGGGGGGAGATGAGACGAGGTATCCTGATTCTGGTATTTGCCGCTCTGGCCGCTCTGGCCGGAAGCGCGGCCCGCGCGGATGTGAATCTCGGTGGGGGCGTTTTCATCGCGCACTATGTAGCTGAGCTTACTTTCAGCGAGGCGCCGAGCGCTGAGGAGGCCTGCGCGGCCTATTTTGACTACGCCATCACGAACGCGGATCAGCAGGTCAATCGCATTGACGCCGACGGGAGCTATTCGGTCTGGTACGCTCTGGCCGCCTGGTGGGAACCGCAGGAATTCTGCACCGTTGAGTTTGGCCTGGGCAACTACGACGCTTCCATTTTTCCGATCGACGGATATGGCCCATGCGTTCCCGCCACCACTTTGGAGATGCCAACTGGCGATTGGCCCGGGCCAAATTCAGGAATCGTCGTGACCAAAACCAGCGGCAGTTGGTCAGGCAACTACCTGCCCGTCTATTTCTTCGGGGGTTACGCCTATGAAGGCGAGACAAAGATCCCCTTTACGGTAAACCCTTCAGCCACACCCTTTGCTGGGTTTGTCACATGTGAAATGCCTACCCCAGTGAAGTTCTCCACAACTTGTCTTCCGATCATGGGCATCAATGTCGATGGCGACTCGCTCTGCATTCCCGTTCCTCCACCTCCGCCAGATTCTAGCGTCTGCTGCGTGGGTCCGAATTGCTACCTGCTGGAGAAGGAATGCGAGTGCCTCATGATTCAGGGCACTTGGCACCCCGACCTGAATTCCTGCGATCCCAACCCCTGTGTGCACGTCTGCTGCATCAATCAAGACTGC
>JAGMDA010000486.1 GCA_023128935.1 Candidatus Eiseniibacteriota bacterium
CTGGGCCGGCTGCCCTGGCTCATATGGGTAACTCCTGTCAACTCCTAACGATACTTGCCAAGCGAGCCGACAGGATGAGGAGGGAGCACATAGCTGCAGATCGCTCGGGCTCAGGTTTTCCCGAAGGCAGTGCCGCGGGTGAGGGACACCCGTGCGTTATCCGCGGGTCCCCGCACTCAACAGAGTGCGGGGGCTGAGTGGATTGGGAGTATGAGGATTCCGGCGTGTTAGGCAGGTTGGTCGTTCGACTCATTGCAGTCATGGTGCTTGGCGCTCTTGGCGGGAGCATACAGAGTGTGCACGCCCAAGGGCCGACAGAGTACCAGGTAAAGGCGGCCTTCCTGTCCAACTTTGCGCACTTCGTTGACTGGCCCTCCAACGCCTTTCCAACGGAGCATGCCCCCATAACGATCGGCGTTCTCGGAGATGATCCATTTGGCTCCGCTCTCGAGGAGGTTGTGGCCGGGAAGCTCGTGGATGGGAGAGCCTTTGAGATCAAGAGATTCCGGAAGGTCGAGGATATCAAGACCTGTCACATCCTCTTTATAAGTTCCTCTGAACTCAAGCGATTGGCCGTCCACTTCGATGACTTGAGCCAACGCGGCATCCTCACGGTCGGCGATGTGGATCGTTTTGCAGAGTATGGAGGTGTCATCAGTCTCGTCCTCGTGGGCAACCATGTGAGATTCGAAGTCAACGTCTGGGCTGCCGACAAAGCTGGCCTCAAGATCAGTTCTAAATTGCTGAACTTGGCTAGGGCCGTTGTACAGTGGCCAAGAGTGGAGGCGGGCTGATGGGATCCTTTGTGGACCTTTGCATCAGGCGCAAGCTGAGCTTGATCATCATGCTGACTAGCAGCGTTGCCTTGCTGCTGGCCTCTGTTGCCTTCTTTTCATATGAAGTCGTTACGTATCGCAAACATTTAGCGAACAGGATCTCAACCCTGGCGGATATCATCGGTGCGAACAGCACCGCCGCGCTAACCTTTGATGACCGGGCTTCGGCAGAGGAGACGCTCTCGGCACTGAAAGCGGATGGGTATGTTGTGGCGGCCTGCATATACACAGTCGATGGCAGCCCCTTTGGAACATACGTGCGTCATGGCGGGAACCAGGAGTTTTCGCCACCAGTGGTGCAGGAAGACAGCTACTGGTTCGAAGGTGAGTACTTCCATCTTTTCAGGCGGATTGAGCTTCAGGGAGAGACGATCGGCACGATCTATCTGCAGTCGGATATGAAGGGGCTACGGTCGCGCCTCGTGCAGTATGCCTACATCGTAGCGATCATCATGCTAGCCTCTTCCTTGGTGGCCTTTGTGCTATCCGAATGGCTGCAGCGGCTGATTTCGGAACCGATCATGCATCTTGCCGAGACGGCCAGGGTTGTCTCTGTCAAGAGGGACTATTCAATCAGGGTCGTGAGACGTGGTCGGGATGAGACAGGCATGCTCACCGATTGCTTTAACGAGATGCTGGCAAAGATCGAGCGGCATAGGGGGAATCTCGAGGATGAAGTGGCGGCCCGCACGAGGGAGCTCACGCGGACGAATGCTGAACTCGTACAGGCGATGGAGCAAGCAAAGGCCGCAGCGCGCGTCAAGAGCCAGTTCCTGGCGAACATGAGCCACGAGATCCGCACGCCCATGAATGCCATTATTGGGATGACGGATCTGGCGCTTCAGACGGATCTGAGCGGCGAACAGCGTGAGTATCTGGGCCTGGTGCAGGCTTCGGCCGATTCGCTTCTCACGCTCATCAACGACATTCTTGACCTCTCCAAGATCGAGGCTGGCAAGCTGAACCTGGAAAACATCGCCTTTGATGTCTGGGAGTGCCTGGAAGATACAATGAAGGCACTCTCCGTCCGCGCGCACGAGAAGGGGCTGGAATTCGTTTGCCACATCCAGTCCGAGGTCCCAGGCGTAGTGATTGGAGACGCGGGACGCCTACGGCAGATTATTGTGAACCTTGTTGGCAATGCGATCAAATTCACGCAGCAGGGAGAAGTAGTGCTGCGGGTTGCCGTGAAGCCCAGGGAAGCAGGACGCGTTCTTTTGGGTTTCTCGATCGCCGATACGGGCATTGGGATCCCGGCGGACAAGCAGCGGGCCATCTTCGAGTCATTCACACAGGCTGATGGTTCCACGACCCGCAGGTACGGTGGCACCGGCCTAGGTCTTGCCATTTCGGCTCAGCTCGTTGGAATGCTGGGAGGGGAGATCTGGATTGAGAGCGAACCCGGCAAGGGCAGCACGTTCCACTTCACCGTGAATCTGGGCATGGCGGAGGAAGAAGCCGGTATCGCGGCGCCATTGGATTCCAGCAGACTGCGGGACATTCGGATCCTGGTGGCCGACGACAACGCATCCAGCCGGGATGCGCTGGCAGGCATGCTCGCTAACTGGGGGATGATACCTGTAACGGTGCAGGATGCTGCTGCCACGATCTCAGCGATGGAGCAAGCCCGGGCCGCAGGGGCGCCGTTTGCCGTGGCTCTCCTAGACGCCGAGATGTCGGCAATCGACGGTCTCGTGCTCCTTGACAGGATTGAGGCGCGCTTGGATCGGCAGGACGGCGTAATCATGATGTTGCCCTCGGCCATGGCGTACACGGAAGTGGAGAAGTACCACGACCGTGGCGTTACAACCTGTCTTGTGAAGCCCGTCAGGCGGTCGGAGGTACTTGAGGCTGTCGTGATGGCTCTCGGGCTGCAGGAAATGACCTCCCCGCCGGCAGGCATCCTGCCACTCTCAGAGGTAGACCAATCACAGCAGGCTACTGACTCATCATTGGTTGTGGACTGGGATGATCTCCTGGCGCACGTTCATGGCGATCGCTCGCTCGTGAGAGAAATGGTCACGGTGTTTCAAGAAACCCATACGGACTTCATTGAAGGGATTCAGAGTGCGGCTGCGCAACGCGACGCGGAGGCTCTGGTCAGATCGTTGTGTCCGCTGAAGGATGCATTGGAAAGCCTCTGTGCGCGCTTGGCATACGAGGCAGCGGTGAAGCTAGAGGAGGTCGCAAAACAGGGAGATCTGGATGCATTTGAGGAATGCAGCAACACGCTGAAGGAAGAGCTCCGACGCCTGAAGACAGCATTGTCTGGGTTTGGCCGGGAGAGTGCGGCATGAAAACGCTGGACGTCATGGGTAACAAGATCACTGTGCTGGGAATGACTTTCCTAAGCAAGATCCTGTTCATAGGTTCATTGACCATTGTACTCATTGGATCTGAGGTCCTCGCGAATCAGAACGAATATGCAGATATGTCTCTGGAGGAGCTACTGAATGTTGAGATCACAACAGCTTCAAGGCAACCTCAGAGGGTGAGCCAGGCGCCCAGTATCGTGAGGGTCATCACGGCGGAGCAAATCCGCCGTCGCGGGTGCGAATCGGTTGGCGAAGCATTGCAGGCTGTTCCAGGCATCCACCTTATCGACGATCATCTTAGCTATAATCTTGGGGTGAGGGGCATCAACGGAGGGATGCGCGGCTGGAGCAGAGTCGTAAAAGTGATGATCGATGGCCAGCCAGTTTCATATCGACCCAGTACGGAGAACTGGCTGGGCAAGGAATTGATCCCCATAAGAGCAATAGAGCGGATTGAGATCGTTGTTGGCCCCGCATCGGCCCTGTATGGAGCAAATGCATATTTGGGCGTTGCCAACATCATTACCAAAGATGGGGCTGATCTGGAAGGCGGTCTGCTGACCATAACAGGGGGGCGTGAGAACGGGAATTCATCCCTGGACGGGGATTTCGTGATTGGAGGGAAGACAGGCAATGCCACATTCGTGCTTGCCGCGGCGATTTCTGAGTCGGACAGGTCGGGGCTTCTGCTTCCAGAAAGCTCTCCAAATCTAGATGATTATGGAGATGAGAGAAGCGCAAACGATTTCGCAAGGCCGAAAAGCCTATTGGGTCGTGTTACCTATCGAAGTCCCTCGGTTGGCGAGATCGAGCTGCTTGGAAACCTGCAGCATCACGATCGCTATGGCGAGTTCCAGGATTGGGGGATCCTGACCCACGAGAACAGGATTAGTCTTCACAATTGGTTCGTTAGGGGGAAGTACGGGAGAAACCTTGGAAGCAAGCTGTTGGCCAAAATCTCATTGGCTCTTGCAGAGGGTGCTCCAACCAGTGAGGATCACCTTGATATCGGGAGTCCCCTCTATTGGAAGAAGAGAGATACTGGATATAGAGCCATAGATCTTGCGGCAGAGACGGAATACGAGTGGACCCCGCAGGGCACCATGACTCTTGGTCTTGATTACACGCGAGACCAGCAGAATCTGCAGAGCGTCTACTCTGTTTTCAAGCAAGACTTTGGATCACGAAAGAAGGGAGATGTGGTATTGGATGTCCCCGCGCAGGGTGACACCATATTCGCCAACGTCGGCTTTTTTGGTCAGGGGGTCTGGCGTGCCACGCGTAGCATGTGGCTAACAGTGGGCCTGCGGTACGATGATCACAATATCTATGGTAATACCCTTAACTCGCGAGTTGGAATCGTATATGAATTCAAGGACAGAAGGTACTGGAAAATCCTCTATGGTACGTCATTCAAAGCCCCCGCGCCGTTCCAGTTGTTTGCCAAACCACTGAAATCGGGTGGCATTGTTGGAAACCCTGATCTGCGCCCTGAAGAGGCCAGAACCTTTGAAGGTGCCATCGGGTTTGTCAACACAGAGCACCTCAGTGGTTCGGTGAACGCCTTCCTTAGTGTGGTTCACGAGAAGGTCGAGTTTATCTACCACAGAGGCAACCTAGTTGCCCAGAATCTGGGCGATCTGGAGTCCCGAGGGATTGAATTGGAGTTGCGATGCAAGGTGGGGCATCTTCTTGGTTGTACGCATCTCTCGTATCAGAAGACCGAGATGGCGAGTGGTCAGTCAGGGAATGAGAACCTCGGGCTATACCCCGATTGGATCTGGTACTTCAGCCTTGGCTATACCGTCCCCGCATACTATCTCAACATCAACCTCCAGCAGAGATACGTGGGTGAGCGAGTGGCGTCGCAATCGAACGCCGCCGAGAATCCTGAGGGAGCTTATAATCTGGACGCCTATGGCATATGTACACTAACCCTTTCCATAGAAGGCCTGTCCCTTGCGGGGAGCAAGGAGACCATATTGTCACTGAAGGTGGACAACGTTGCAGACAAGAGATATGCAGAACCTGGATACAATGGGATTGATTTCCCGAGTCTGGGAAGAAGGTTCGTATTCGGGATTACACAGCAGTTCTGATGCGGAATTGGTTGCGCGATGGAATGCCCTGGAAAGAGAAGGCTGGGTCCCTGGGTCGCTGGCCTTGGAACCCACGAAGGGAGCTTGTGATGAAGAGCATGAAACACAGGAATGCGTTGATCCTCGCACCGCTAGTGTTGTGG
>JAGMDA010000487.1 GCA_023128935.1 Candidatus Eiseniibacteriota bacterium
TCGAGATTCGGGAGTCGACGGTTCGTTGTCATTGCGAGCCGAAGGCGCGGCAATCTCAGGGTAGGGGATTGCTTCGTCGTTGGCACTCCTCGCAATGACAGGAAAAGAGTGGCTCATTAAAAGAACAAAATAACAGGAGTAGCGATGATATGGACTAGATGATATGGACTAATTTACCAGGGGGCGTTTGCAGCAGTGAATGCTTGTAAAAGCGCTAGCTTATATCCCAGCCGCCGAGTTTCCATTCAACATTACCACCACCCCCACCACCAGGCAAGTTCAACCCGCCCTCAACAAGAGATGGGTCAGTCCAATGGGCGTCACCATTTTGTATATAAACTTCAGAGCTACCGGCTAAGGTGCCGTAAAAATCACCGTTAGGTTGCATATAGGTTTTGCCTATTACAGACATGACAAAAACATAATCGGAAGAAGTACAGTTCAAACCTGGTCTAAAATCAATGTCACCAACAGCAATAATACACCCCGAGCCGGTAATGGTGCATTTACCGCCAATTACCAGGGCATCATGGCTGTCTACAGTAGCGCTTTCAACAAATATCGTATTCCCATTAAGATCAAGAGTGAAATCTTTACCGGTCTTTCCAATCAAGGTATCACCGGTAATATATAGAGTTCCATTGAGTTGCAATGTTAACCCTGCAGATCCAGTGTTTTTTATGGATAGGGTTCCATTTCTATAAAGCGGCCCAATTCCAGCAGAAGCGTAGTCTTTGACATCTAAAGTGCCAGAAGAATAAGGGACTTCATCCTTTACATCTCGCGAGTACCAGTCAGAAAGCTCCTCAGGTGTAGGCCAGTCCCCGCCATAATTTCTTACAGGCCCGTGTTCTTCTCCCTCTGGGGGGTCAACAGTTGTCGGGGGTTGCAGGGTATAATCGCCTTGACTGGTGATTACGCTGTCCATGATATCGGAATAATCACCGTAGACTGTCGTGATGAAGGATTCAACCTCAGTACCGACGGCAGTGGACAGAACCCTGAATACGTTCGTCTCTGTGCGTTGTATGGTGACGCCAACGCTGATTTCATTCACAAAGGGCTGCTCATCTCCTGGGTAGATGTATGAGTCACCCGGGTTTTCAAGCTGTCCTGGGAGGGAACTGGGCAGATTCTGTATCTTCCAAAAGGCATGCTCCACGCCGGAATCGGCGGCGTAGAGCTCCATGGCCTTTTTCTCGGTGACCTGCGTTGCCTTCAGTCCGGTAGTACTGTAGCTTACGGTGGGAATGACCAGCAGGGCACCCAGTACGAGCAGGACAAGCACCGAGGCCAGCACTTGCCCCCTCTGGTCCCGGGTTATCTGCCTCAATGCCTGCTCAAGCCTTCTCATCGCAAATCCACCTGGAGTGCTGGGTCCCCATGTATCATTGTAACGACTCTCGGCTCTCCGGTGCAATAAGCAATTAGTCCTGGTACGTAGGTAACCTCATTCCTTGAGCATAATCACCGGGTTCGCCCGGTTTGCCTGTTGGCTAAGCCCGATCCGGTCGCGCCTTGACCTCAATAGTCCTCGTCTCTGTTTTGTCTCCCAGGTGGGCGGTGATAGTCACGGTGAGCACTCGTTCCTCGGGATCCCAGCTACAGCTCGTGTTAGCGGGGTCAATATACTGGGCGACCATTATTTGTTGAGTGCCCGAATCCCGGTGCAAGTCCTTGAGACCGCCGGACGAATCAACGTAGCTGTAGGTGACCGTGTGGCTGGCAGTACCGTCGGCGTTCTCCCACACGGTCATCTCAAGGAACTTTGGGGCTGCGGGGTTGTCATCTATGCTCTTTGCCGTCTGTGCATCCCGGCGGATCCACTGATCGGCGTTACGCACCTGGTTGATGGCGGAGTTCTGGTCATTGCACAGGATCGTGCCAGTCATGAGCTGACTAATGGTCATCGTGGCAGCGGCGCCGATGATGCCTACCAGGGCGACCACCAACAGCATCTCCACCAGTGTGTAGCCTCGCTGACTTCTAACTGGACTCCCAGGCATTGGGGGCTCTTTCACCTTACTGTACCTATGAGGTCGCCTTGTCTTCGGACCGCAATGACATAAGAAAGCCTCGCAGCGGCAGACCGGTCATCGGTCCACCTTGTAGTCCTGCAACACGAGTACCTCGTTACCGTGATGCTTCACTGTGACCGTTATCCTCCGAATGCCGGCATCGTCATCATCGATATCTCCGTCCTCGTCGGCATCGAAGTCCTCGGCTTGAAGCTCAGCGACATAGGTGGCATAATCGCTGGAGAGTAGCGGAGGCTTGTTGTTGGGTAGGTCCCACCAGGAGGGGCCTGGAGAGGGCGTGCGATCAGATGAGGTGATCGTGTAAGACCAGGCATCGGTCGAGTACTCCTGGCTCTTGACATACTCCATCTGGCTCTGAGCCAGTGTCTGTGCCGTTGATCTCTCATCGGCGATAAGGACGGCTTTCAAACCCGTTGACAGCCCCAGAAGGAAGACAACAGCCACAGTGCCCAGGATGGCGAGAGCTATTATGGTCTCAACCGCGGTTACGCCCTTGCAGTTGCCACTGAGACGCCGTGCGCCGCCTGTCCCGCGTGCGAGAAGGCTCTTCACCCGGCTCACGATGACTGGAACCGAAGGCATCAGGGTGGCTGCGGGCCCACGCTGCGTTGACTTCATTGCCATTTAGCCCAACTGTCCGTAGATAGAATACATCGTGGTGAGCAGGGATACGGCGACAAAGCCGACTATGCCGCCGATGATTACCGTCATGGCGGGAGTAATCATGGCAATCATGGCCTTGGTCTTTTC
>JAGMDA010000488.1 GCA_023128935.1 Candidatus Eiseniibacteriota bacterium
CCCCATCGAGACGGTTCAGCAGGGCCTCTTCCACTTCGAGTACCGCACCTATCCCGAGATCGCCTTACGGGAGGTCCTGCTCAACGCCCTCTGCCATGCCGACTACCGGCTGGCGAGCCCGGTCCTCGTCAAGCAGTATGCCGATCGGATCGAGGTCACCAACCCGGGCGGCTTCATCGGAGGCGTCACGCCCGACAACATCCTTCACCACCAGCCGGTCAGCCGGAATCCTTGCCTCATGGATGCTCTGGTGCGGCTCCGCCTGGTCAACCGCAGCAACCTCGGGATCCAGCGCGTCTTCCGGGCATTCCTTATCGAGGGGAAGGAGCCGCCCCTCATCGACGAATTGGGAGAGGGCGTGAAGGTCTCTTTCCGAGCCAGCAACTTGTCCGTGCAGTTTCGCATGTTCGTTGCCGAGGAGAGCAAGCGCGGCATCGACCTGTCGGTGGACCACCTGCTGGTGCTGCAACGCCTCCTGCGGCACCCCGGGATCGACACGGCCACGGCGGCGCGCATCTGCCATCGCGCCGAGCCGGATGCGCGGGAAGTTCTGGCTGCGATGGAACGGAGTCTGGATCACCTTGAGCGCGGCGGCACCGGCCGGGGTACCTACTGGACGCTGCGCCCCGATACTCACGCCCGCATCTCGGCCCCCGGTCACCCTGAGCGAGATCGTCGTGTCGACTGGGAGGCGGCCAAGACGCGTGTGCTCAGTGTCCTGATGGAACGTGCCCGCCGAGGCGAGCCAGGGCTGAGCAACCAGGAGATCCGACAAGTTGCGCACTACGACAGGAACCAGGCTCGCCGGCTCATCATGGAGCTGATGAAGGAGAACCCGGCGGTGCGGCAGGAAGGGGGAAAACGGTGGGCGCGCTATGCGTACTCTATTAGCCGCGCATAGGATTGCGCATAGATGGCGTTCTATGCGCGCAGGAATGCTCGTGCGCATTGTGGATGCCTTCATGACCTCCGTGCGTTTCCCGAGACCCTCGACCACGACTTCATCCATGCGGTCAAGGAGGTCATCTCTGGCCTCTCGAAGGGGGTGGTCACGACCTACGAGCTGCGCACGGCGCTCCTCTCCCGCGGCTCTCCGGCGACGCTCGGCGAGATGAAGAAGCGCCCCGAGGAATGCCTCGACGACAAGGCGAAGGGCAAGGACCCGGGCAAGGTCCGGATTGTGTTGGAGTGAGCCCATGACCAGAGATGAACTCATCGAACGGCTGCGGAAGTTCGAGTGGACGGACGTGGAGTTCAAGGAAGCGCGGCGCGCGGCTCCGAGGGCCGCGTACGAGACCGTCTCGGCCTTCGCCAACACGGCCGGAGGTTGGCTCGTCTTCGGCGTCCACGACGAAGATGGCACGCTTGAGATTGTGGGCGTGCTCGAGGTCGATAAGGTTCAGGGCGAGTTCTTGAGCACGCTTCGATCCGGCCAGAAGCTGAGCCGCCGGATCCGCGTCAGTGAGAGCGTGATCGAAGAAGACGGAAAGATCCTCCTCATCTTCCATGTTCCGGAATCGTCTCGGGGCGAGAAGCCAGTCTACCTCGGCGGTGACATTCGACGGTCGTTCATCCGTCGCGGCGCCTGCGACGAGCGATGCACACCAGCCGAGATAGAGCGGTTCCTCCGCGACGCCTCCGAGGACCGATACGACGGCCAACCGCTTGATGGGCTGGACGCCGAGGCGTTCTTCGATCCAGCTTCCGTGCGGTGGTACCGGCGCGTGTTCGACGAACGCAATCCGGGCAAGCAACAGGCGGCATCCGACCTCGAGTTCCTGAATGAGTGGGGCTTTGTCGTCGAGCACGGAGATCGCTTAGTGCCCACGCGCGGAGGCGTCCTGCTCTTCGGCCGCCCTCGGTACCTCCGCCAGCTCCTCCCGCGTCCAGTTGTCGATTGCCAGTTTATCGACTCGCACTTCAACTCCTGGTCGCCCGATCGCCGCTGGGCCGATCGCGTCGTGGCCGAGGAGAACCTGGTTCAGGCGTGGCTCGTGCTCGCGGAGCGTTACCTGAAGCACGCCAAGCGGCCCTTCAGCGTGGATGCGGCGACCCTCCGGCGGGATGACGACCCGCCCGACTACATCTCGTTCCGAGAGGCGGCCATCAACCTGCTCATCCACCAGGACTACGGGGACCATGGACGCAAGGCGTCGATCCGCTTCTTCCGCGATCGGACGCTGTTCTGGAACCCGGGCGACGCCTTCACGACGACCGACGAGCTTCTGGACCCAACCGAGAAGGAGGTGCGCAACCCCGCCATCGTCGCCGCGTTTCGCCGCATCGGTCTGAGCGAGCGGGCCGGCACGGGCGTGCGGGCCATCTTCCGGAGCTGGCAGCGCCTGGGCCACGTGCCCCCGGTGATTGAGAACGACCGGGCGAAGAAGACCTTCGAGCTGCGCCTCCTGCGCGAGGAGCTGCTCAGCGAGGAGCAGCGGCTCTTCCAGGCGCAGCTCGGCGTGCGGCTCGACGAGACGCAGGCGCGCCTCTTCGCCTTCGCGTGCCGCGAGGGTGGCGCCTCGCTCACGGACGCGAAGGCCATAACAGGCCGGAATGGTCCAGAGGCGCGCAGGGTGCTGGAGTCCCTCGTGGTCCAGGGCCTCTTGCAGCCTCTCGAGGAAGGGGTGCTGTATGGCCTCACCGAGCACCTCGTGGGTCGTCTCGACGCCCCAGAACCTGGTCGGTCCGCGGGTGACCAGGCAGCATGCGCGGCCGACGACCTGGTCACTGACCAGGTAGGAGCACCCGCGCCGGACTTGGTCACTGACCATGTCATCCGACGGTTCACCGAGCACCAGCGGCAGATCATCGACGCCTGCGACGTGCCGCGGAGCCTGGCGGAACTGATGGATCGTGCAGGGGTGACACACCGGACCTTCTTCCGCCGCAAGCACGTACAGCCCCTCTTGGAGGCGGGCATCGTGCGTATGACGAACCCCAAGAATCCACCGGCGGCGAACCAGAGATACGTGCTGACCGAGGCCGGGGTCGAACTCAAGGCGGCGCGAATTGCCAAGGAAGGAAAGGGTGAGACGCATGAGCAAGGATGAACGGGCGACCGCGCTCTTCTCGGATCACGACGCGAAAGCCCGCTCGGGCCCGGGCGAGTGCCTCGGAATGACCTTCGAGTCGGACGAGGAGCGCGGTACGTCCTGGTCGAGGACAACCACCAAGGAGGACCAGGGGAATGAGGCAAATAATGCTCAGGGACGATCTCTATCACCTGAAGCGGATTGGCCTGCTCGATTCAAGAGGGCGGGGCAGGGGGCCGTGTGGCTCCTCAGGCAGGAGGGTCTGGAATGAGCTGGCGGATGAGCTGGAATGAGCTGGAATGAGCTGGCGGATGAGCTGGAATGCGCGGGGCGTGCGGTCGAACCGCGCGGCTCCGAGGGCCGCATACGAGACCGCCTCGGCCTTCGCCAACACGGCTTCAAGGGGATCGACAAGTCGGAGTTCCTGCACAACCGCCAGGTGTATGGCCATGCCTTCGAGCTCCTCGAAGAAGGCATGGCCTTTCTGTTGCGCCACCTGCCCATCGCCGGACGCGGCGCAACCTGGTGTCTGAGAAGGAGTTAAGTAGTGCACGAGACGCACGGGAAGAATAAGGCGGCAACAGGGCGGATGTTCCTGCCTCATTCCGCCTTATTCGGTGTCCGTCGGCAGGGGGAACGGTGATCACCGAGCCCCGCCCCAGAATCTTCATCAGCTCCCTGATGGAGAAGTATGCCGCCTTCCTTAATGCCGCTGCCAATGGCATCCGGTGTGCCGGCTGCGACCCTGTATGGGCCGAGGATTTCCCGGCAGAGCACGCTTCTCCGCGCACGGCTTGCCTCGACGGCGTGCGGAGCGCAGGTTCCAGGAATGAAAGAACCGATGGTAGAATGCGACCAACCGAGCGCAATTCTCTTCGGGGACATGAAGGCTCAGGCCAGTCTCTTCGAGGAGGTGTAGCCATGTCCATCGACACGATCGAACGCGACTTCCACGAAAAGATCTCTGCCAAGGTGCGCCTTGCCGCAGA
Organism: Candidatus Eiseniibacteriota bacterium; assembly: GCA_023128935.1. Lineage (GTDB taxonomy): Bacteria > Eisenbacteria > RBG-16-71-46 > CAIMUX01 > WJJG01 > DAOVQB01. The sequence continues at coordinate 4,022 of JAGMDA010000488.1, forward strand.
AGGCATGGAGCGCTATCGCGTGTTCACGCCATTCCTGTTCGAGGACGGCGATCACCTGGTGATCGTCCTGAAGAAAGAGGGGCCGGGGTGGGTGCTATCGGATGAGGCGCACACCTACATGCACCTCACCTACGAAATCGACGAGAAGGACCTTCAGCGCGGAACGCGCCAGAAGATTATCTCCAACACCCTGTCCACGTTCCGGATCGAGGACCGCGACGGGGAACTCGTGCTCGGCGTGCCGGATGAACGGTACGGAGATGCGCTCTACTCATTCGTCCAGGCGCTCCTCAAGATCACCGACGTGTCGTACCTGTCACGGGAGCGCGTTCGTTCCACGTTCTTGGAGGACTTCCAGGCCCTGCTAACCGAATCCCTACCGGAGCATCGCAGGAGCTTCGACTGGCACGATCCCCAGGGGATGTACACGGTGGACTGCCGCATCAACGGCATGCCTCAGCCGCTTTTCGTCCACGCCCTGCCCAGCGACGGCAAGACCCGCGATGCCACGATCGCCCTCCTCCGGTTCGAGAAGTGGAGAATTCCCTTCCGTTCCCTAGCCTGGATTTTCACCTTCCC
>JAGMDA010000489.1 GCA_023128935.1 Candidatus Eiseniibacteriota bacterium
CTCTTTATGGCGGGTCTGGGGTTGGGGGCCTGGGTGGGGACTGTCCTGCTCAAGCGGGGTGCAGGGGCCCGGGCTCTTTTGTGGGGCGATCTTGTGTGGGTGGGGTTTATGCTCGCAATGCTCCCACTGACATATGCCATGGACCGGATGGATGGCGCTTGGCTGGAGGCCCTTCTGTTGATCCTGGCCCTGGTGGCTGGGGCGTTGACGGCGATGCCGTTTCCGTGGGTTTCGTCACTTCTGCTGCTCACTAGGGGCAGCGTTGCCGAGGCGAGCGAAATCGCCCAGGCGGGTGGAATCGCCGACGCCACCGATCACGCGGGGGCCATCTTCGGGGCGCTGCTTACGGGGACTTTTCTAATTCCGCTGCTGGGTTTCTCAGGCAGCCTACTGCTGCTGGGTGGTGTGAAAGCGTTGAGCGCACTGGGGGGACTGCTGCCGGGGGGCGCTGGGCTAGGCCAGTGTAGCTGGAGAGGAGTGGGATGAACCGCCTTTGGAGGATTCCTGACGAGGCATGGCTCTTTATCACGGCTTCCTGCGTACGCGGAATCTACATGGCTCTCCACACAAAGAGCATCTACTTCGACCGGCCGATCCTCGATTCCCTCTGGATCCACCAATGGGCTGTTGCCCTTGCACAGGGCACATCCACCGGCACCGACGCCTACTTCCGTGCTCCGCTGTATCCGTATATCGCATCCCTTGTATACCGCCTTGCCGGTCCGCACCCGTGGGTGATGGCGATGCTGCAGCACCTGTTGGGAGGGATGTCGGTCGTGCTTGTCTATCGCGTGGGTTGCCGGCTCATCGATCGGCGCACCGGGATCATTGCAGGGCTCCTCTTGGCTTTCTACTGGCTGGCCATTTTCTTTGAGGGAGAGCTACTGATCGCCTCCTTCAGTCTCTTCATGGGGCTGGCCTTTCTAAGTGTGCTCTCTTCCGTGCCGGATGCGACCACCCTGCAGGGGCGATCGGCGCGGCTGATCGCATCCGGCGCGATTCTCGGGCTGGCAGCGATTGCACGGCCCAATTTCCTGGCGCTCCTTCCTCTAGCGGTGTTCTGGCCTGCCCTTGCCGAACCTGCGTGGGCAGACCGGTCTGCCGGTGAGGGAAAGACGAGGTCGCCCGCGGGCGGGGCAACGGCCGGAAGCGCGCGAGGGCAGGGCGCGAGGCGATTTCACGCCGTTGGCCGGGATTTTTTGCTCGTTCTTATTGCTGCAGCTATTCCAATCGTTCCGGTGGCTGTTCGAAACCTCGTGGTGGCGGACGATTTCGTTCCCATCGCATCTCAAGGAGGGTTGAACCTCTATGTTGGGAATGGGCCGCATGCAGATGGTAAAACGGCTATGGCGCCCGGCGAAACAGGTCCGATGCCCCGCGATCAGATCGCCAGCCACTTCAGGGATAACGTGACGATTGCAGGGCTGAGAATCGCGGAATCGGAGGCTGGACACACGCTCAAGGGATCGGAGGTATCCAACTACTGGCTCAAGCAAACCTGGGTTCAGGTTAGATCGGAGCCCTGGGCAGCGCTCGGGTTGATGCTGCGCAAAGTGTATTATTCTTTGAGCGCCTTTGAGGTCAGCGGGAACAAGGACCTCGCCGAAGCCCAGCAAGAGAGCATCTGGAGTAGGATTGCCTTCGTGCGCCTCTCCTGGGTCTTGCCACTGGCCTGGATGGGTGTCGTACTTCTGGTTGGACGCGGTTGGAGGAGTGGACTGATCACGGCCTTCGCACTCCTGTACGGATTATCGGTGGTGCTCTTCTTTGTGAATGCTCGTCTCAGGCTTCCGATCGCGCCGGCGATTTTTCTGCTTGCCGCTGCCGGCATTGGCCAACTGTATAATCTTGCGGGGCGGGGGAATCTAATAAGGCCTTGGAGCCTAACCGGGCGCACGTCAAAGCAAGGCGAGGCGGATCTGCAGGGCATTCCCAAAGGGCGTTTGGTCCTGGCTGGCCTGGCGCTTGTCGTCGGAGTCTGCGTGTCGAATGCTCGGCTTTTCTCTGTTGACGAACGCCGGGCGCTGCCCGCATTTCGTCTGAATCGGGCAACGTTGCTGATTGAGGCGGGGCACTGCGATGATGCCATTGCAGCCTACGATGAGGCGTTGCGCTTGGACCCCAGGATGCTGGCGGCGGCCTATGGCCGGGCTCGGGCTTTTGAGCGGTGTGGTGCGTTGGAGGATGCCGCGTCAGCGTACGAGGCACTCCTTCGTCGGCATGCCGGATTTGCGGTTGCCCATATGGCACACGCTAAGGTGCTGGCGCGTCTGAACCGGTTGGCGGATGCGGATACTGCCTATCGTGCGGCCATAGCATCTGCGCCCGATCTGCCTGATGCCCGCTTCGGCTACGGGCTCTTTCTGATCCGCCAGGAGCGCCACGAAGCGGCCCTCGAAGCCTACCAGGCGGGTTTGGCGCTGGATCCCGGGTATGTGGAGGGCTGGATGAACCAAGCCTATGCCCTCGCGTCTCTGGGGCAATTGGGTGCTGCCATCAAGTCATGGCAGCAGGTGTTGCGGCTCGATCAGGGTAATCGCATGGCGCGCGAGAACATCGAGAAAGCGCAAGCTGCATCCAGGCCCTAAGGGCCCGTGCAAGAATAGCTTCCCATTTTCGCCGGTCCCGAAC
>JAGMDA010000049.1 GCA_023128935.1 Candidatus Eiseniibacteriota bacterium
GTGGGGCCTATTTGCGCCTGCTTCCGCTCAGCTTCCAGCGGTGGGCGCTGGGGAGGATGCTAAGGGCTGGGCGACCCTTCGTATTGAACGTCCACCCGTGGGAGTTCGACCCTGAGCAGCCACGCTTGCCGGTGGGCCTCCGAACGCGGTGGACGCACTATCACAACATTCACGTTGCCGAGAGGCGCCTCAGTTCACTTCTATCGCTTGGCCGGTTTGGGACTCAGGCGGGAGTCTTGGAAAAACGTGGGCTTATATGAACTCCCTCGTTCTTGGGGCAACCTGAGGAGAATACGTAAGTCCCGCAGCATGTGCACGATAGCCGGTACGCTGAAGCCCCAACCGCGGAAACGCTTCAGCTGCGCCCGACTCTGGGCCGGCCCCATAGTCACCTCTCCCGCCGCGCAAAGACCCAAAACTTGTTCCCCGCAAAGTTGAAGATCGTGCCGGCGGCGATCCCGGTCAGCTGACCGACCTTAGGACTCAAACTAGCTCTCTCCACAACCAAGTGGAGGACGAGAACATTCACTCCCAAGGCCAGCAGAGATACTGCGACAAACTGCAGGTACTGCGCTGCGACACCCGGCCGCCCGCTCCAATTGAACGTCCATCGCCGGTTCCAGAAGTAGTTCGAGCTCACGGCGCAAATAAAGGCAACAACCGACGCCACAATGTAGTGCACGCCAATCGCGTCGGTGCACAGGGTGAATACGACCATGTTCACCACGGTGCCGACACCGCCAACGATGAGGAACCGCACGAACTGGCCGGCCGTTCTGCCCCACTGCTCGCCGCGGCGCTTCTGCTCCGGCACGGGGCGATCCTTCACCTCGGGTCCCAGAGGCGGCATATCATCGGGCCTCGCGGGCCGGGTGTTGCTCCGGCCGGAAGATGATGTAGCGTCCATAACGCTCTGACTCCCGATAGTTTCCCAAGAGCAGTCGAGCAAACCTCTTCCCGAGGGTTATGTTTTCCAGCTTCCTCCGACCCGCCCGTGTTATCGGGTCCGTCTCAAGCACAACCGCGCTGAAATAGCCTTCCTCCAATTGCTCCCGCATCTGCTCGGCAGCTCCCGGCAGGCTCCGGCTGATCAGACGGAACATGAAGGGATCTAGCATGTAGGGCCGCGTTCCGGCAAGAATCGGAATCAGCGGGCTCTGGCACAAGACCGGGCCTCCTGCAGAGCTTCCCTCCCGCACGACCTGCACGGCTGCATCTCGATCACGGTAGAGCTCTTCCAGAGAGCCGGCGTGATGAGGAAACGTCAAGCCCAGCATAATGCCGATGGCCGATACAGCAACCGCGCTTGCAGTTACCATTCGCATCTGTTTCCGAGCGACCTGGACGGCAATGAACACCAGTGCCAGCACGGCCGCATCGATGAAGTGGTTGTAGTCGGTACCAGGCGAACCCATGATCACGCCCAGGACGCATAGTGATGCGATTAGCGAGAGCGCTCCCAGATCTCTCCATTGGCCCGGCCGTATCGCGAGCAGGCCACTGATGGAAAGCACCAGGAGGACCAAGCTCTGGCAATCCCTGAGCACGGCGGTCTGGAAGAGGCGCAATGGCGCTGTGACGAGGAAGAGCCGATTTGTTCCTCCGTGCGCGCAAATCGTCATTATCTGAAGGGCGCGGTTGCCGCTAGTGAGCTGTGTTGCCACCAAAACGATGACCATGCCGGCCACGGTGAAGAGAACCAGTCGCCGAGCTAGTCTCGGCTCCTTGGCGAAGTACAAAGCTGCCACTGCAGCCGCAAAGCCAAATACAGTTGTAACCTTGGTCGCGAACGCCAGACTGAACAGAATGGAGGCAGACAGCAGGGATGGCCTGCGTGAAGTGTCAGCGAACGCCGGGGCACAGCATGCCAGGCCCCAGATGTTTGATAGCTGCCGCCAGGCCATCTCCTCGGATTGCCGTGAGAGCGTGCTGGCTTGACTGCGGTGACAACACCAGCAGGGCAAAGGGGACCGCCAGCATTGCAGGCACCCCGAGGGTCCGCATCAGGCGATAGGCCCCCGCGATCAGGGCAGTCATTGCTCCTAGCCCGATCAGATAGCCAGCCGTAAAAACGGACACGCCCCCTCGGATCAGTAGCCCGTGTAACACAAAATGGAGCGGGAAGAACCGCGTACCTCCATAGCCTGCTTCCCCCCACAGTGGGCGGTAGACTATGCCATCTGCCACATCCATCGCCAAGCCAGTCCATGCCCCGGCGACATGTCCCAAGCCTCCGTGGTGGGGAAGAGTAGTCGCCACATGCCAAATGCTCACGAATAGCGTCACGGCGGCGGCCAGCAATCCGATCGGCACGTTGGTGGGCGCTATGTCCGGACAGGCCGTGCAACAACAGCAGTCCTTCCTGACCAAGAAGCTGGATAAAGCAGCCCACGACGGGCGGTTCATCGAACCTAGTGTACAACTACGGCAATCGTTACCTAGAGGGCCTACTGGCCGCTTGGGCAGCGGCATCTTGATTGCCGATTTCGTGGGCGGCAATGCGAACTCGACGACTGGGGACTACTCGGTCGGCATCCACGGCCACTGGATCGAGCGGGGACGCCGCGTGCGCCTGCTGGCAGAGATGAACCTGAGCGGCAACGCGCTTGATACTTGGATGAAGCTGAAGGAGCTTGGGAATGATCCCTACATAAACTCGAGCAACTGGCACCCGAGGCTCCGCTTTGATGCCCTGACATTCTCAAGGGGCTTGATTGGTCCACCGCGGCGGCGGGTGTTTGGTGTCCGCTGGGGGCCCCTGGCAGGGGCAAAGGGAAGGGGGCGACCTTAAAAGAGGCTGCCCCCTGGATGAGTCGCTGCTGCTAATCACCGGACGTGCGGCCCTCCCGCAACCGGATTCGCAGCTACTGTGGCAGGAACTTGCGATCTCTTCATGGAAAACGAAAAAGGAGGCAACGCCAGTGGTTGCCCCCTCTATGCCGTTGTGAACCTTGTTACTTCTTGCGACGCTTGTTCAGAATCAGCCCTGTGCCCAGGAGCCCAACTCCAAGCAGTATGATGGCCGAAGGTTCGGGAATGGGACCGAGGAGATTCTGCCCATCGTCGAAGTATGCGCCACTGCCTTGGTACTGGTAGACCGGGTTGCTGAGAAGAGCATTGGCCATGGTCGTGATTTGCTCACCGGTGTAGCCCACGGGCGTGCTGTCGAAATGCTCCACATAGAATGACCCGTCGCCAAGTGAGATTGAGTTAGTATAGTTCTCGCTGTCGTTCCAGTCGTACAGAGCCTCCCAGATTGCCATCTGAAGCGCAGACCGCTGTGCCTGGGCGTCCACGGAGTAGTTAAGGTAGAGACCGGGGGCCACATGGTTGTACATGGCAGCAGCCCAGTTGAGCCCCTCGTGGCTGTAAGGCGGGCCAGGAGGGCTAGGGTTGGGGGCCGTAGCCGTAGGATAGACCGTGAAATGCTTCCAACCCTCTGGCATGGCGGAATATAGCTGAGCACAATACAGGTCACTAAAGTAGTCCGTTGCGGCATGATCGTGATAGGCACGCCAGGGACCCGTATAGACGTTACTCGCCGTACTGAAATCAGCTCTTACCGCATTGTAGCTTCCGAAATATCGTACTTCTAGGTCCATGAGCCACTGGGCGGAAACCGCAGGCGCGACAAGCGTTACAAGCACAAGCACCCCTATTACGCACGTTAGCAACCGCGTCATTGAATTCCTCCTCACTTTGGCATTTATCCTGGCGCCTGAATTCAAAATATGACCGTCATTCAATCAAGACGCTCCGGCAGAAAGCAACTGCACATTGCGTGCCGCAAGACCGGAGACAAGAATCCAGAGCTGTAAGATGCTGTATTTAAGGTGGTTAGAGAAGCGGGCTGGCGGCAATCTACGAGTTTGACGCCGCCATGCATGCCGAGACTGTCGCCTGAGCCTTACAGCTGCAGGGGCTTGGTTGTTGACTGAGGTCAGAGCGGGATTGCATGCGTTGGGAAAATGGACTGCCGGTCGGGTGTCTGGCGGATGCGAGTGCACATCTTGACGTGCTGGATACCCTAGCGCCGCTTTGTAAATCCGTGAGCTAATCATGTGCAATACAGTGAGTTGCGAGATACGTAGGATGAATAGGATGTCGGTTCCGGGTTTGGCGAGTTCTTGTGTCCATCTGGAGCGCTAGGTATCCTGACGCTATTCTGGAATCCGAGAGCTAATCGTTTGCATTACAGTGAGTTGCAGGTTTTGCTCCATGTAAGATTATCCGACACCTCAGGCAAATGCGATTCGGATGGTCTGCCGATTGAGCGGCAAAATGTGCTGGGCTCTTAGGATTCGCTAGGGCGCCTGACTGGGCCTACCCGCTGCGTCAGCTGTCCCCGGGGTCCGGCCGGACCGTTCGTCCTCCGCCGCGACGACGCGCCAGTGGGTGAACCGCTGCCTGGAAATGCAAAGGGCCCAATGGAGCATCCCGGAGGTGCACCAGGGGCCACGAGCCCGTCGATGTCACCAGCGGTATCCAGGATCCCTGTCGATGGTGCTTGAAAGCCGCGTAGTTCACGTAGACCTCAGGGAGCCACAGAAGAATGACCCTCTTCACAGAGGTCAACGCCGTGGAGACTGAGTGGGGAGCCTCTCCCACGAAGGCGGGTCGTGGTCCCAGCAGCGGGTCAACGATGTAATGTAGCGTGCGAGCATATCCAGAAGCCCCTCAGCAACGATGCTCAACCCCGTGTGGGCCCGGGAGAGGTCGGCGGAACGGACGTACTCTGATCGCACTAATGGAATCCTATCACTTACGGCCGGGGGAGATCAAGACTGGCGCCGCATTGTGTGGCACTGGATTCTCGTGGCGGCTCGGGGTGTCGTTGAAGCCTATTGAGGTGGATCTCTTGAGGTGTTGTACACACGGGTGCCGGTGCCATGCGTAACCTGGGCACTGAGAACGATGGTGCCCTCACCAACGAGACTGTGATCGACTACTGCTGTTGCGTTGCACGCCCAGTAA
>JAGMDA010000490.1 GCA_023128935.1 Candidatus Eiseniibacteriota bacterium
GTGGTGTCACGCTGGAGGGAACTCGGCGAACACCTCCTGACGCGCTACAACGACGGCTATGTGCAAGATGAGAAGGGTCACCCCGCCGAGAAGGGCTACCCAGAGCGCTGGCTGCGGCGCGTGATTGAGGAGCGGCCTCAGCAGTTCTGGCTGCCACCGAAGGGCGATCATGTGCCTGATCCCACGCTGGTCGACTAAGGGCCCGATATGCGCGCGGTTGATTTTAGGTGCGTATCGAAAAACTCTACCTGCTTGCGGTATTCGCGAATGATGTTGACACGCTTACTGGCACCATGACCTTCGTCAGGGAAGATCAAGGAATCGACGATGCCGCCATGGGACTTGACAGCATTAATAATCTGACGGGCCTCATCAACCGGCACACGGGGATCATTTTCGCCGTGGACTACCAGGAGAGGCGTTTGGATTAGATGCGCCTTATGAATCGGCGAAGCACCGATGAGGAACTCCGGATCCGACAAGGGGCCATATTCCGATTCGCGCAGTGCGCGCCGGTATGGACTCGTATTCTCCAAGAAGGTCTTGAAGTTGGCGATTCCCACAATATCGATTCCCGCCGAGAAAAGAGCGGGGTACTCAGTCAGCATACCGAGGACCACATAACCACCGTATGATGATCCGCGAATCCCAATCATCCCTTTCCTCGTGTAGTCCTTCTTGATTAACCAATCCACGGCCGCCTTGTAGTCCTTCAGGGAATCCTTGCGCTTCGTGTAGTTGTCCAAATTCTTATAGTTCCGCCCATAACCAGAGGAACCGCGGGGATTTGGAGCAAGCAGCCCATAGCCATGCAACAGGAGGTATTGGACGTTGCGGAGGAAATAGGGTTGATACTGCCCCTCCGGGCCGCCGTGTGCATGGATGATGAACGGGATGGGTGCCCCGGGCTCGTAAGTTGGTGGCAGGTACAAGAACGCTGGAATCTCAAGGCCGTCAAAGCTCTCATACTGGATGAGTCTCGGTTCGGTGAAGACGGCGCGGTCAATACCAGCATAGGTTGAGAAAGTCAGCTGCGTGAGCTCGCGCTTGACAGGATTCCACCGCCAAACCTCAGGCGCCTGGGTGGGACCCGTGAACGAAATCAGGATATTGCCGTGCCGATCCACATAGCCGCCACCGACAATCCCGTCCAGAGGCGGACTGGGGAGCATCCTGCCGGTCTCCAAGTCGCGGATTCGTAGACGGACATAACCATTCTCGTTAACCAGCGCGACCATGATCCTGTAGTCGCGCGAAACGACAATGTTATCGATCTCCCACTTGGGATCAATCCAACCGTCATCGATGTACTCCACGCGGGGTGATCCAACCTCCATCCGAGCAAGGCGATTGATCCCATCGTCATTGTTATTGCAGGTCATCCAGATAGTCTTGTTGTCTGGCATCAGCGTGGTGCACATGTAAAACGCATCTGCATCGTCGTGCGTCAGTGTCTCGTATGCTCCAGTCGGCAAATCAAGAAGGTAGAGGTCATCGTTCACGCTGGAGGTAATATTGGCGATGAGCATCTTGCGGCCATCTTGCGAGAGGTTTGTAATCACGTTGTAACCACCTATGTGAACGGTGTCCCCAAACAGCTTGTGGTGCTCACCGGTGGAGATACCCATCTGGTAGATGAAGAAGTCGCGGCCGTTTTCTTCGTTGGAGCGGTAGTATATTGAGCCATTGTCCCTGGCCCACACAACGTTCCCAGTCTTGCTTTCCTCGAAATGGGTCAACTGCACCACGCGTCCGGTCTTTGTATCCATGAGGTACAACTGCGATTGCTCTGAACCACCGGTCGATGCGCCGACAATGGCCATCGTCCCGTCATGCGACAGATCGAAGAAATCGATCCCATCTTCGAACGTCGTCAACTGGTAGGGCCAACCCTCTCCTGTAATGCGGTAGACCTGCGATTCCCCTGACATGGAGCCAAGGAAGTAGACGTCCTCCCCATCCCAGCTGTATCCAACCGGACTGGCCCCGCCAATATGCAGGAAAGTCGCGATATCAGGTATGTACTTGCCTCTATCCAGCAGGGACTTCGGCCGCTCCCTGTTTTCACCAGCGGCAATAGAGGCCAAACCCAAGAAGGCCGAGCCCAAGATGATCAAACCCAAGAAGGCCAGACCCAAGAAGGATAGACGCGAGAAGGGTAGACCAACTAGAACGGCGCGCCGAATTGCTCTGTAGGGCATCTGCTCATCCTCTTGCTTGTGTGAATTGGAATACGTGGACGACACACCATAGCATATGTTTGGTCTGATTGTTCCGAGCTGGTCTCCAGGCGGCGGCGTGAGGCGCGGGACCATGTAACGTCGAATGGTGCTGGGCGAGTGGTGGATGCCGACTTGGCGGCGAGTTCTTCTGCGATCTTGTCTTCACCCCACCCGGGATGGTCGCCTGAGATACGTTGGATGAATCTGATGTGTCTCTGGGGAATTCGCGGAACGCGAGCAAAGCTGCTATGCGTGTACGCGTCATGGGTACGATCATATCACGTAGGGAGACGCGCTTGATCGCAAGAAGCTACGGACCTTTCGCGGAGCACGTCCGTGTGAGATGGTCCTGTCGTTGGCCTGACGGACTGGGGACGTGTGCTTCGCACCGTCTACAAACCGTACAGAGTCCCCTGTCTCGCACCGGCCTCCATTAGCTGCAGCATTTGCTCGGCGAAGGCAAGTTCGCGCTCCAGCTCGATTCCGTCGGCCGGATTCTGCGCGCTGAGCGCGGTGAGGTCGCTGGCAAACTGCTCCACGGTTGCGGCCATGAGTCGCAGAGATTCCTCACGCTCGTGCATGTAGATCTCGGCAGCCTGGCGCATGCCGTCGACGAGCAGTGCGAGGGCGGTCGTCTTCTGCACGCTGTAGGATTCGAAGTAGCGTTCCGCCTCATCCAAACTGGCTCCGCCCGGCAGCTGGAGCGTCAGAGTCTGACTGAGCACTTCGCCGACGGGAGTGCGATAGCTGAGAAGAAGGTCCGCACCCAATTGCTCAAACTGCCCGCCATCAAGCCTGAGCAGTAGGGCACCGCGGCGCTTGCTCAGGAACACACTGGCGGTGCGGAGTTGTCCGTTGTCGCCTGGAAAACCATAACCCTTACCGACGGTGAGTCCACCGGTGGGGTTGGCGTCTACCTCGAGGTCGTACGCGATCGGACAGACCATCCAGGGCCAATTGTCATCCATGAACTGCGGGACCCGACCAGCGCTGGAGATGCTGAAGCCATTGCCCCCCGTTAGGTTCACCATGGCGGTCATGACATCCGGATTGAGACCGATCCCGGTTCCGATGATCGTCAGGCCGATCCCCGCACGCTCCAGGTCACCGGCTTGCTCCATGAATGATCCGGCAGTGGTGGCCCCTACGTTGGGCTGGGCATCGGTCAGCAGGATTACGCGCTTCTGCTCGGCCTGGATCTCAGCTTCCGCGAACATCCCGCGCACGACATTCATCCCGGCTTCCATGTTGGTCGATCCGGAAGCGCTTAGGGCTTGGATGATCTCGCGCAGTTGGCCGTGCTTGTCTCCGGGGATAAAACCCTGAACCATCCTGGCGTTCGTGGCGAATGTGGCGATGCCGACAACATCATGGGCGCCGAAGTTCTCGAGCATGGCGAGCATTAGATCGCGGGTGATCAACGCCGGCTCACCGTGCTCGCCATAGCCCCAACCCATCGAGCCAGAAACATCGACGAGAAGTGCGAGACCCATACTCGGGCGCGCAAAACTCTCCATATCAACATTCGAGGAGAGCCCAAGCTGCAGCCAGCCAGAGTCATCTTGCCAACCCAGAGCCCCGCGGATGCCCAGCGTTGTGGTGCATTCAGCCCCAGCGAGAGGAAGATCGTGTTTGGATAAGATCCCCTCGACGAGGAGTGCGGCGGCCGGGGGAACGACGCCGCCCGCGACTAGTTCCCGCGCCAGGTCCGTGGGCGATGATTCCAGCATCTGCCAACACCTGGGACCATTCAGATTTGACCCCGCTGAGGGAATTTGGTTCCACCTCGCGGCCGATGGGTCGGTGAACTCCGGCCTGAAACGCTAGTAGAAGTGCTCCCAACCAGCGGAGAACGCCAGGTCTTCAGCCAGCGCAATGAGAAGCACCTGGTCTCATTTGAGCTCGCGGACGCCATACCCCCATTATGCTTTTCACGCCATGTTTTCTATCCCCCGATTCTGGCCCTGGAAATGGCATTCTTGCCAGTTAGAGCGCGACGCGGCGCTCGGGGCATCTTCATGAAAGAGGCGTTGCGCCACCGCCCCCACCTACTCCGCATCTCCAGAATCTGCGCTCTCCCAAGGTCCCCCCGACGGCCATCGCAATGGTGACTCCTTCGCTCCGCCAGCCGCAGCAAGAACCGGACTCAGGAACATGGCCAAGTGTTCGAGGACGCCCTCAAATCCAAAGGGAATTGAAGCTGGCCGGCTTCGACGAAGAAACGCGACCCACTGAGAACCCTTCCCCGCTATCTTGGCGAACTCGGGTGTCAGCGCCAATGGCAGAGAGGTGGGGATCGCCGTACGCCTCCGCTCGAACACGCTGCGAATAGATGCTATCAGCTGGGGACCATCGAATTGCTCATGTTCTGCCAACATGTAGATGTCAAAGAAGTCCTTCATGCGGCTGTTCTTGGATCCAAGTACAACCATGGCGTGAAGCTTTTCCGCAATCGATGTCTCGGGCCGGTATGCGCGCAGCCTAGCTGCAGGAAACCCCAGCAGGCTCGGATACTCCAGCCATTCAGGGTCCGGTACTACTACATCGCCAATCCCGACATCAACTTGAACCCGCAATCGTGCAGCCCCGAGCTGGCTCATCAGCAAGACACGCCGTCCACCGTAGACATCGCCTACCCGAATCGCAGCAACCGTCACAGAATCGGGCAAGAATTCCAGGCCATCGGGTTCAACGTCGACTGCGCAGATCTCCTTGATGATCTCCTCCAGGGTCTGATCCGTTAGCTCGCCGAACCCTAGGAGATCCGCATCGCGTGTAGCTCGGATTGTCTCGCCAAGCCAGACCAGCATCAGGAGTGCTCCCTTGAGCACAAAGCGTTCGGCATGTCGCGACCTGGAGAGGCGGTAGAGGAAGCGCTCCACTGCAAAACGAGTTAGCACGAGTTCAGGATCCACTCCAATCTTCTTCGCATGTGCGACCAAGCGGACCTGCACCGAGTGAGCTTGCCCTGTTGTTTTGCCGCTCATCCCACCAGAGCCTCCAGGTAGGGACGCATGACAAGTGACACCCTGCAAACCTGTGCGAACTCGTCGATCTCGTCCATCGTGACGCGGCGCTTCTGCCAGGCATCGTTAAGTGCTTCCAGCGCCACGTCGAGACCGATCTTGTTGCGATACTTGAAACAGTCCGCGAGGGTTTTTGCGATGCCGTAGATGCGCACCGATTGTCCTTCGAGCGTGTGTGTCTCGATCCCAACGGTGAGCGCCAGGCCTGAGAAGCGGACCACGCGAAGCGGAGGATAGCGGACGGCAGGGCGGCGGGCGCGTCGATCTAGGGCTAGCCAGACTTCGAATGGAAGCTGGGTTCCGATACCGTGGAATCCAAGAGCGGAGAGCAGGCAGATCACCCCCCGTGGAACCGCCGCCGCAGCCAGCGCAAGGCCGTGGTGCTCAGTCACGGGACTGTCCGAGAGGCGGTATGTGCCCCGCACAACGCGCTCCAGCAGGCCGGCCCTCACAAGCCGGCTCAGGATCTGCGTGTGGATGCCAAGCTCGGCAACTTCACTGGCACCGATGAAACCACGGTCGTGCGCCAGGCGCAGGACCCGTTCACGAGAATTCTTCTGAGTCATGTGGGAAAGTGTAGGTATATTTCTATTAATGTCAACATTTTTCCACTCCCCAAAGAAGTACTCATAGGGGCTCTACTCCAATGTCGAACAGGTTGACAAGACCCTCCTGACCGGCTCGTCTACCGAGGCGTTTCAGGCGGGTACGCGAGTTCATCCAGGATCCAGTGGCTTCGATCGTGAGCCAACTCATCGACGCTGCGGAGGGCGTCCCGTTGGAAACCACGATCGTGGGCAGCGGGAGCGCAGCTGCGATCCGGACAAGCCAACCATCAGTCCCGGACGAGCGCAAGTCATTGAATTTCAATGTGTCTCCGGCAGAACTCGAGGAAGGGGTCGGCGCCCCCTTTACTCGAAGGGCTCCTTGAAGCTCTGATTGGGCTTCAGCCAGATGGCACTGCGAGGGAGGATGTGTCGGTAAACTCCGGCCTGAAGGGCCAGTATAAGCACCCATTCAGGCCATGTTTTTCTATCCCCCGATTCCTTGTTGGCGACGGAATTCCGCGAA
>JAGMDA010000491.1 GCA_023128935.1 Candidatus Eiseniibacteriota bacterium
CCTCTCTCGCGCGTAATCCATGAGGACTTGACAGGTAGATTCATGTATCGGGACGAGCCGAGACTTACCGAACTTCGTCCGCCGAATCTTGAGGATCCCCTCCTCTGGGTTCACGTCCTCTCGATCGAGGGCCAACGCCTCGCTGACGCGCATACCGGTGACCGACAGGAGTCCAAAAATCGTCGAGTAGGTACGCCCCTTCAGCCCCAAGGGGGAAGGGAGTTGGCCTGCCGCCTGGACAAGCTTCTCGATCTCCGCATCGCTATAGATGTAAGGCCGCTGCCGGCGATAACGGTGGGGAAGGAGGCCCACGGGTGGTACTTCTGTACATTGATCTGTCGCGCTTAGCCAGACGGCGAAACGTCGCACCATCCGGAGACGCGAAGCCCAGGTTGCCGGTTGTGCATCGGGTGGTTCCTTGGCCCAGCGAAGGGCTAAGTCCGTCGTGATGTAGGAAACGCCCTCCCGTTCGGCAAAGGTGACGAAGCTTCGCAGGGCACTGTCCACTCCCCGCAGTTGGAAGCCCAGATTTCGACGAAGCTCAAGGTATTTTTTCGAAGCCTCACGTAGCGCGCTCATTATGCACCTCCCTTCATGGGCCACGGCAGTGCGAGCGAACGGAGGCCCTCCATGTCGACTTTCGCATAGATTTCCGTAGTCTTCGGCACGCGATGGCGGAGGACCTGGCCGATCTCGGCCATGGACGCCCCGCAACGGAGCATTCCGGTCGCCAGAGAGTGTCGCAGGATATGGGCCCCCTTGAGGTCCGGTTGCAGCCCGGCTCTTCTCAAGGCGCGACGAACAATCGTACTGAGGGAACTGGGATGGCCAAAACCGCGATGAGGCGCCCTGCTCCGGATGAAAACGCGCCGTGTTGTGCAGGGCGGGCGATCTTGCCGGAGATAGGTAGCGATCGCTTCTCCGACATCCTGGGGAAGCGGAAGGTGGTCGTGATAACGTCCCTTTCCACGAACTGTGAGCACACCAGCCCTCCAATCGATATCGTCGAGTTCCAGGGCGATGACTTCGCCTGCTCGCAGCCCCAGGCGAGCCAGGAGTAGAAGGATTGCGTGATCACGACGACCGACCGAGGTTCTCCGATCGCAAGCCTTGACAACCCGTTCGACCTCGTCCGCCTCAAGGTGCCTCGGCACTTCAGCGAGCCGCCAGGCAGCCACGGTCAGAATGGCCCCTGCCAGGTCACGTTTGGTCTCTCCGTGCAAGAAGAGAAACCGGAAGAAGGAGCGGAGCGCCGTCACCATCAGCCTGGCCACTCCGGGACTACTGGAACGGGCGTGCCTTAGCAGGAAGCCAGAGATGTCGTCCGGGACTAGTTCCTCAAGACAAATAGGTCCTTCCCCAAAACGTTCAACGATGAAGTGTCGCAGGAAAGTCCAATACCTGGCGACTGTTACTGGAGAAAGACCGCGTTCCTTCCGGAGATAGTTCTCATACCGTTTGTGTAGTATGGTCAATGGGGATGCATCTATCGGCGGCTCCGGCGATGGAATCGTACCCTTGTCCCGCAGGTGTTCAAGGAAGTGATGCACGGTTCGTGCATCACCGTTTCTGAGACGTCCTGTGCGTCGTCGTTTCTCCAGAAACCGTTTCACCGCCTGTTCCTGCAAATCGGCGAGTGCCAGACTCTTCCGTTTGAGCCACCGTTCGAGGTCGTCCAAAAGCCACAACCGCTCTCGCACGGTCGATCGGGAATAGCCGAGCTCGGAGACAGTCGCGACGAACGAGTCCAAGTGAGCCCCAAACATGCCTGCCCTCCGGCGTTCCACGGCTGCGGGGTCCGTAAGGAAATTCTCAAGCATCTCTCCCTCCTTCTGATTAAATTGCCCTCAAAAAGAGGAGAGCCGAATTATGCCGCGTCTACAACAGAGGGACTTCGAGCGATTCCCTAAACAACCGGAAAGGCAGGACCTCAGTCGGCATAATCCGGAATTCGGCATAATGGTGCTTATGCCGAGTTCGGCATAAGCGCCACACGTTCGGCACAATGCTCTCGGCCGCCGGCGTGAAGCCGCGAACTGCCCAGGAAGTCATGCGGCATTCGACTATC
>JAGMDA010000492.1 GCA_023128935.1 Candidatus Eiseniibacteriota bacterium
GCGGTGAAGTCGGGGGTCCGGCCCGACGGCGAATTCATCAGGTGAATCTCCGGCTCGAAGGTGCCATGGAAGGCATCAAACCCGAGCGCGGCTGGCACCGCCACCGGCTCTAGGAAAGCAGTCTCAATAGCCGGATCGGTCAGCAACGCTTCCAAGGTCTCCATCAATTCTGCGCGGGAAACCGCTCGCGTGGGATCGAGGTGCGCGTAGCGATTGAGGTTGGGCAGCCGTCCTCCCACCCGCTGCTCCGCGAAAAGGCGCTCGGCCTCAAGCTCAGCCGTGGTGCGCGAGAAGTGGCGCTGTAGGCTGAAGGCCGGGGCGGTAGCCGCAAGGAAATCAGTCATGCGCTGTGCATGCGGGGATGAGGGATCGAGACAACCCCCTTCCACCACCAGGCCGCTCTCGTCCGTGAACTTGATGGCAATTCGCCCGGTGGGCGCCGTCGTTTGGGCGCCCAAGACGTGGGAATGAAGTGAGCTGCTTGGGATGGCCTCGTAGGGCGTCGCGCTTCCCATGGCCTCGCAGGGCGTCGCGTTGCCCATGGCCGCGAACGGCCATGCAAATAGCACAGCGAGCAGCATGATTGAAATGACTGACAGCAAAAGGCGTCTCGTGATCATCGCAGCTCCCCCTCGGTGTGTGACCTGGATCCGTGGAACCGCCAGCCATGCAGGATGACCAGCCAACCCAACTACTAATGATACCATATCTCTTCCTCAAGAGGATTGGCCGTTCCAAGCCTCGATTCCCCGGGCGAAGCATACTAGAATGGCCCCATGGAAACGCGAATCTTGGGCAAGACCAGCCTGGATGTGTCCGTCGTTGGCCTGGGTGGCATTCCGATCCAAGGTCTCAGCTTTGATGATTCCGCGCTCGTGCTCCACAAGGCGCTCGATTGCGGGATCACCTTCATCGACACAGCCCGCGGGTACACCGACAGCGAGGAGAAGATCGGCCGCGCGCTGAGCAGCCGGCGCAGCGAGTTCATTTTGGCCTCAAAGGCCCTCTCCCGCGACGCTGCCGGTATGGCCAAGGAGATCGAGACGAGCTTGCGCGACCTTCAAACGGACTTCATCGATATCTATCAACTCCATGCCATAGGCTCAGATAAGGAGTTGGCGCAGGTGCTGGCGCCGGGTGGGGCTTACGAAGCCCTGGCGCGAGCGCGTGAGCAGGGCAAGGTTGGTTTCCTGGGCATCACCAGTCACAGCCGGCCAGCCTTGATAGCGGCTATCCAGACGGGCGCCTTCGATACTGTGCAGCACCCGTTCAACCCGATTGAGATCGAATGGTCCGATGATGTCATCCCTGCTGCCACGGAGGCAGGGGTCGGGATCATTGCCATGAAACCGGCCGCTGGCGGGGCGCTCACCCATGTGCCAGCAGCGCTGCGCTTCGAACTAACCCGGGGAATCGATGTTGTTATCCCAGGAATGGACAGCATAGCTCAGGTTGAGGAGAACGCCGCGGTCGGCGAGCGGCTCAGGCCACCGAACCATGCAGAGCTCCTCGCCCTCGCATGTGAGAAGGAACGCTGGGGTGGCCGCTTCTGCCGCCGCTGCGGCTACTGCATGCCCTGCCCGAACGGGCTCCATATCCCGATGCTGCTGCTGCTCCATGCCTACTATGAGCGCTACGACCTGATCGATTGGGCCCTCGAACGATTGGCAGGCCTGGAGAAGAAATATTCCGACTGCACGGCATGCGGCGAGTGCCTGGAGAAATGTCCCTATCACCTGCCCATCCCGGATCTCATGGCTCGCGGCGCCGAGCAAGTGCGGCGTTAATGGAGATCTGGCCGGCAGCACCAATCTTTTGCCGCTGGTCATGATCAATAGTTTACCTTTTCATCTCCAATGCAGGCTTCCTGTTTCCCTTGAACTCAAAGGCAATCCGTGGGATATTTCTCTGGGGATGGCATTTTCCATCTGGTCAGAGACCTCATTTTGATTCCTGCATCACCGGCCTTGTCCACCAGGGCCCCTTTGATCGCGACTAGTGCTTGTACCTTGTCTGCCCCCGAGTTTCTTTACGCCCATATCTTCCTTGACTCTTCAAGGCAAGTCCATGGAAGCCTTTTGAGGATTCGGGTCGATCATGAAGCAGTCCAACGCCTTCAGGTTTGATCTCTTTGCTGTCGCAATCCTCCTGGTCTCAGGTTTCAAATTCACCTTCGCGCTAGAGAGCTTCATGGACATCGTTCTAGCTGATGAAAGTGTTTACCTGTCAAATGGCCTTCAAATCCCCATTCACGGACTTCCCGGCCCTCTACTCGCACCTCTCTATTCCCTGTGGTATTTCGTGCTATCCCTACTTCGGCCCGACCCCGTTAGCCTCTTTTATCTTAACTATCGTCTCCTCACCATCGCCATTCCCCTCTTTATCTACGTGTTCCTCAGAACCTACAAGTTGCGCCCGCTTGCCGCCCTACTCGTCTCCGCCTACTTCCTCATCTCCTTTTCTAATCTTCCTCTACGCCCGAAGTACGTGCACTTCTCCCTTCTGACGCTTCTGCCATTCTTCATTCTCGCCTCTCACTTTCGATCGCCCACTATCGCTACACTATTAGTTTCTCTCGGTTCGCTACTGTCTTCTTTCGTCTGCCCTAATCTTATCCTCTCATTCGAGCTTTTGATCATCCTCTACATCATCCTTCTTGTTCGCAATTTCCGACAATTTCACTTTTCTTCAGAACTGCTAGCTCTGCTCATATTTGTTTGTTCTTCTTCGGCTCTCATCGCCATCTTTGGCCTGCCTGCTTTTGCTGGAGAAGCCGATAGGAGCTTTCTGGCATTCCGCCAACACTTCTCTGTAAACTGGGCAACTTGTACCGACTCCAACCTTAACCCCTGGACTCATTGGGATACTATCTCTTCGGAACACTTCGGTAATGCTCACAGCATCTTCTCTTCTTTCGTGGCCAATCCTCTATATTTTCTCTATCACCTTTGTTACAACATCCTCCGAACCCCACTCACTATTCCGAAACTACTTTTCCCTCACTATAACATCATCATGCCTATTACCCCAAAGATCTTCTGGATAGCCGAGGGTCTCCTATTTCCCGCAGTTGTGATAGCGTTTCTATTGCGGTTCAAGAACGATTGGTTCATCGGACTCAACAAGGCCATCCAAGAGCGCAGCATTTTCCTGCTGCACATTGCATTATGCTCCATACCAGGACTTGTCTCATGTATTATTATTTTCCCCCGCACTCACTACCTTCTGCTTCCGTGTACTCTCCTCATCAGTGGAGCAGCGCTTCTCGTGCTCCGGAATGCGGCCAAGAATCCCAACGGCATGAAACAACTTTTCACAGCATTCATAGTACTGTCTTTTACTCCTTTTCTCTGCGAGTACAATACCCCAGGTCATTTGACACTGAATGCAGGCATGGCCAACATGGAGACGATCAACATAATCAGGTCACTTAGTATCGCAAAGGAAGTCAGACTCCTTGCGGCCCGGCCTGGGTATGATATCTATTTTGGCGATAGATTCCGTAGTGTGGGCGTTTACGTTAAAAAGAATGCTTTCCGAGAATTCTTGGATGAGCAGAGAATAAATATGATTGTTGTCAGCACAAAACTAGAAAACGAATCGAGATTATTGGAAGATGACGAGTGGCATGACTTCTTGCACAATTATGAGACCTGCGACTGGAAGAGGATGAATATTCCAAATACGGAGAGAACGTTGTTTGTAAAGAACGAGCTCCTTCAGTAGCCCGCATGCCATTGAGGCATACAGCAAAGCATCTTGCGCTCCCTGACCCTCGGCAGGCACAGCTCCTCGACGCACGAGTTCCGGCAGCTGTTTGAGAGCAGCTAACGCAATGGCAACCTGGTCCATCAGGAATTCCCCGAGTAGGCGGGGCCCTCCCGGACCAGAAATGCCTCAGCCACAGATCAAATCTTGCGACCACAATCTGTTCTGCTAGCTCATGGACTCCTCCCCTACCCCTGTAGTACAATTATGTTGCGGTCTTACTGGTCCTCACTGGGCCAGCGTGGAGCCTGCAGCACTGAGCTACATCAAACGCCCTAGGCGGAAAGGATTGCAGCTATGAATATTCAGAGACTTGCGTTGCTGTTGGCTGGACTCTTCTGTGTCATTCTGGCGCCTCCCCATGCAGAGGCTCAACTCACAGGGCTCAAGTACATTGGCGGCGTATCGCCCCACTACGCAACCCTGGAAGACGCGATCGCGGACCTCAACACGCAGGGCGTTGGCGATGGCGGCGTTACCTTTCTGATTCGAGATGGCGTCTACGAAGAGAACGACAATCTGATCATTTCTGATGTTGATGCCACCTCGGAGAGTCCAGTGGTATTTCGCCCCGATGTTGATGCTATCGTAGCAATCAACGTAACCATCACCGGCGAGTTCAGTTCTGCCTTCCGTATCCACAATTCTGACCATATCACCTTCAATGGCAGCCCCCATGAATCCGTTCAGGATACCAGGAACATGACCGTCAGCGGCTATCGCAACGCCGATGATGATGTATTCGTCTTCTGGCTATCAAACGGTTCTGATAACTGCAGCCTAGACAATCTAATCATCCACAGCATCAGCGAGCCACCCTACGATAGTGGTTGGTCCACCCCTGTCTATTGCTCCACTTATCAAGTACCCCAGCCATCCCTCGGAATGGATAGCTTCATTCTCTCTAACTGCGAAATCGTTGGAGGCTCCACCTTCGGTGTTTTCCTCGACTGCGACACCGGCATGGAACTTCGCGATTTCCGCATCGCGGGCAACACCATCCGGGACTGGCAGAAGATGGGGATCAAGCTCGATGCGAATGTTGTTGATTGTGACATAGAGGGAAATCAGATCTATCAAACCTTCGAGATGGCTCGCAGTTCAGTTTATGGCATAAGTGTCGGCGGAACTAACAGCGGCACTAATATCCACCACAATTACATCCACGATCTTAGGCACAGTGAATTGTCCGGCTCAAAAGGGATTTACTTGTACGGGAATTCCGATGGCAATGTTGTTTACGACAACATCGTTTATCTGTTTCCTGGAATATCAGCTAACAGCAGCGTTTGCCTTAACATATCTTCAGGTGACGGCACAAACAACCGTTTCCTCTACAATACGCTTTACATGGGAGGAGTTGATACGAGGGGAACAAAGTCTTACTGCTTGAGATCTTCACGGGAACTCACCGATCATGAACTCAAGAACAACATCATCCTCAATGAGAGAACTGGTGGTGATCCTGATGACGGGCACTACGCCTTGAGGATCAACGCTGCCGATGCATTCGCCGAAAGCGATTACAATTTCCTGAGTGTCAATTCCGAGGAGCCTTTGGATAACCGCTTTGTGGCCATGATCGGCACTGAGCTCTACAATACACTTGCTGACTTGCTGGCTGCCCCTGGATATGCGCCACGAGATGAGCATTCGCTTTCTGGGGATCCGGGCTTGAATATGGAGGATCTTCACCTGGAATCCGGTAGCGCATGCATCGAAGCAGGAACCCCGCTCGTGGGGATCACAACCGACATAGACTACGATCTCCGGGATCCGGTCACTCCCGATATGGGCGCGGATGAGTATGTGGAGTCCGGAGGTCTTGCAGATGAGGATCTGTTCGCAGTGCAGAATGCAGGATTCTTGAGATGCGTCCCAAACCCGTGCGCGGAGGGGTCCCGTGGAGCGGCGATACATTTCCGTCTGGCAGAGCAGGCGCAAGTGGAAGTTGCAATCTGTGACCTGCAGGGCCGCTTGCTACGCTTGCTCCTTGTCGGACTGCAGGCTGCCGGCAATCATGTAGTCCAGTGGGATGGCCGCTCCGAGAACGGTGCTGCGCTCCCCGCCGGGGCCTACTTCTGCCGGATCAAGATCAATGGCGGATTGGTTGAGTCTACCCGGATGATTCTACTACGATAGTATGGTGACAATGCGTTCAGGCGTGTCTTCTTCCTCTCGGAGCTGGATTGGCACGTCTATGGCTAGTCAGAGGAGGACTTCTAGAGTCAGGTGCTCCATCTTGGATCGTCGTCACGGACCGCGCCCGCTGCCTGTTACACGGGCACGTTTTCATTGCCGCGGAACCAGACCACGATTTCATTGCAGAGGAACGTGACTTGACGGATCTGCTCGCCGTCATGAAAGCCTACTGGGGCTATGGCGCTTTCCTGCCCCTTCAGCGGGAGGCCATGGCCAGCATTCTCCGCAAGCGCGACTCGCTGGTAGTTCTGCCCACGGGTGGAGGCAAATCGCTGTGCTTTCAGGTTCCCGCCTTGGCGATGCCGGGCATGGCCGTCGTCGTCTCGCCCCTCATCTCGCTGATGAAAGATCAGGTGGACGCTCTGGTTCAGTGTGGTGTCGCAGCGGCTTGTCTCAATAGCAGCCTCCCCCCTGAAGAACGCCGCGCGATTATGTCCACAGCGCGCGCCGGCCGGTTGAAAATACTCTACGTTGCCCCGGAACGCTTGGTCCAAGACGCCTTCATCGGCTTTCTGCGCAATACCGACCTCTCCTTTGTCGCGGTCGACGAAGCGCACTGCATCAGTATGTGGGGACATGATTTCCGCCCCGAATATCGAGAGCTGCGCATCCTGAAGGAAGTGTTTCCTGGCAAGGCAGTCCACTGTTACACGGCAACAGCTACGGAACATGTCCGCACGGACATCGTCCGTCAATTGGGTCTTGACTCGCCCGAGGTTCTGGTGGGTTCCTTTGACCGTCCGAATCTGATCTATCGTGTTGCCCGCCGCCATGCCGGCCGCAGTAAAATTCAGCAGCTTCGCGAGGTTATCGACCGGCACCGAGGTGAATCAGGCATTATTTATTGCATTACCAGGAAGGATGTGGAACTCCTCAGCGGGCAGCTGAGCCAGCTTGGCTACCGCAGCCTTCCCTATCATGCCGGCATGGAGGCCGTCGAGCGCAAGAACAGCCAGGAGGCCTTCATCCGCGAAGAAAGCGACATTATCGTTGCCACTGTCGCGTTCGGCATGGGGATCGACAAGTCCAACGTGCGCTACGTAATTCACGCCGGCATGCCCAAATCCCTGGAACACTACCAGCAGGAGAGCGGTCGTGCGGGGCGCGATGGGCTGGAAGCCGAGTGCTGCCTTTTCTACTCACTCCAGGACTACACCATCTGGCAACGCATCCTGGGTAAGCCTACGGAGGGGGCAACCGCCACGGCCTCTGCAAAGGCCAGTGGGTCTGCGGAGGCAGCGACCATGGAGCCCCTGGCAAGCGCCGGCCGATCCGCGGAGGCCACAACCGCAGG
>JAGMDA010000493.1 GCA_023128935.1 Candidatus Eiseniibacteriota bacterium
CGCTTCCCGGAAGACGCCTGCTAGGAAAGTGGCCGCCGCCAAGAGGATTGGCGCACGCAAAAGGCCCCCCAAGGGCCTTGCTGCCCGCAGGAGCGCCCCAAAGAGAAGCGCTTCCCGGAAGACGCCTGCTAGGAAAGTGGCCGCCGCCAAGAGGATTGGCGCACGCAAAAGGCCCCCCAAGGGCCTTACCAAGCGGCCGATTCCGCAGACAAGCGCATCTGCCGCCAGGATCAAGACCTCCGAGGAACGGATTGCCGCCCTGCAACGGGACCTTGAGCAGTTGCGCCAGCAACGCGATGAGGCTCTCCAGCGCCTGGAAGAAACCAGCGAACGCTTGCGGGCCATGGAAACCGAACGCACCGCCACTCTGGATACAGGCATCCTTGATGAACCGACCCCAGCCATCACGGATCTGGAAGCTGGATCCGATTCATCTCTCGGCGAAGAAAACGTATGCCCAGAGGAATCATCCTCCGAGGAATCGCCGCCCTGCGAATCCGACCTATCCTATGAGACATTCGATGAAGAAGAGAGCTTCCTGGATACTCCCGTAGCCGGAATCGCCGAAAGACGCCGTGAACTGGACCGAGCGCGCGCGGACCGGGAACTCGAACTGGGGGATGAGGGCTTCTGGATGACCTGTCCCAAGTGCGGCGAGTACCTCACCGAGCACGAGTTCGACAGCATCAAGGTAGAGCGCTGCGAGAGCTGCGGCGTCGTCACGATCGACAAGGGCGAAATCGAGCTACTCCTCGCATCGGATGAAGACCGCATGGTCGCCTACCGGATCAAGGGCCTGCTCCAGTAGGGAGGCTGACTGAACTAGCTATTTGGTGCAGCTTGTACCGAATTGAGCACGCAACAGCGGAGCCGCTAGGTGATGTCGCTCACTAGGGGTGTTCCTCGACATACGGTTGTTGGGCCTTGAACAGCTCGAGACGCACGCGCATCTCCCGCACAGCCTCCACACCGGGCCCGCCCTGCGTCTCCCGGATCGCTTCCTCGGCGGTCGCCACGGCCTCAGTGTACCGGCCCGCGGCGGCATAGGCTACCGCCTTGGTGTCAAGCTGCATCCACTCACCCTGGGCCAGCTCACACGCCCGCTCGGACAATCTGATGGCTTCGGCTGCATCGCGCAAGCTGGCATCCCGGCAGGTCGCCAAGAGCCAGGCGAGACCATTGAGTGTCGTCAGCCGATCTGGATCGATGCGCAGAGCCTCGCGGTAGTGGCTTATCGCCGACCTGAAGTGCTGCTGGCGAACCAGCACGCGCGCCAGACCTCCGTGCCCCGCGGCGCTTTGCGGCTCGAGCTCCAACGCCACCTCGTAATGCTCGACCGCCTCCTCCAAATTATCCAGGCGCAAGAGCAATCGACCAAGCTGCGTATGCACAAGATAGCGATCGGGCGCATATTGCTCCGCCCGCTCGCAAGCCTTGAGGGCCCCGTTGATGTCACCGCGGCGTTCCAAGGCCCAGGACCTGATCAACCAAACGGATCCGCACTGCGGCCGTTCCACCAAAAACGCATCGGCCCCCGCCAGCAGCTGCTCACTCATACCACCCATGACGGCCTGCTGAGCTAGGACCAGCCCCTTGCGCTCCTGATCACGGAGAGCCGGGTGATCCGGCATGATGCGCAAGCCATCGCAGATGCTGGCCATACGGGTGAAGCTGTCTTGGCGTCGAGGAAGCTTGAGCAGATAGGACGCGGCGCGGTCGTGGCGTTCCTGATCCCGCTCCCACTGCTCCCGTTCGCCGTCTGACATGCCACTCCAGTCGAGGTGCCGGTCCAGCGAACCGCGCCTGACAGCCTGCAAGAACGGCGCATAGACTGCATCCAGCAGCCCGGACCCGCGTTGCTCGAGATTAAACTCCACAAACGGCCTGTAATCGCTGTTGACCTTGTATTCCCGCAGGTACCGGCGGATGTCGTTCTGGTCGCCAAGGTAGCAGCTGAAGAGATCGTGGCTACTACTGTAGTTCAGGTAGGCAACGCTCTCGCGCACGCCCTCCTTACTCAGCTCCCCCTCAACATACCGCGGCGAGAACATCTGCTCCTGCTGCGCGCCGACGAGATAGAAGAAGGAAAATGCCTTCGTAGTCGGAAACCAGACGGTTGTATAAGGAAAGACTTGGAGGAGGGTGCCCAGGATGCTGTCAAAGCTGGAGAGGGAGATGCCAGTCAGATGGAGTTTGGTAATGAAGAGCCCACCGGGATTGAGATGGTCCGCGGCGCTCTGGAAATGCTCCCTTGCAAAGATAGGCGCGCTGCCCGCATAGCTGGGGATATCCGCGTCGTTGATGATGATGTCGTACTTCCGATCGGTCAGGTGAAGATAGTTTTTGGCATCCATGTAGATCATTCGGACGTGGTGGTCAAGCTCCGCACCCAGATTAAGATGCCCAAAATACTCCAGTGCGACCTCCACCAGTTCCGGGGCGATCTCAACACAATCTATACAGTTCAGGCCGTGCCGCGCTAGGCAGTCCGATGTCTCACCAGATCCAAACCCCACCGTCAATACATCGCTGGCAGTGGTGTTGAGGAGCACCCCTAAATGACCCAGCATCTTCTGTGCCGAACGGTGGAGGCCATCGCCGGCGACATGCACGCCGTCCGACGTCAGGATGAGCGTGCCGTCCGCAGTTCGCTTCACGGCTACCGTTGTCGTGACCCCTTCCCGGGCCGCCAACGTCACGTCGCCCGGAGTGCTCACGATACGTCGCTCAAACAGATCGGATGGAATAAAGATCGTGGTGATCGTCAGGCCTACCGCCAATGCGAGGATTCCGGCCCGCTGTAGCCGCGTTAGACACGGAGCAAAAAGCTGGATCAGTGCTCCGCCGAGCAAGATCCCCGCAAGCCCCAGGACCGTGATAGCGACTTGAGCACCGAGGAGCGGGATGAGCACGAAGCCGGTCATCACACCGCCCAGCACCGATCCAATTGTATTGGCGCCGTAGACCGTGCCGGTCGTTTGTCCTACCTTGCCCACGTAGTTGCTCCACGCTTGCAGCGCAAGCGGGAAGCCCACCCCCATCGTTAGCGAGGGTATGAAGAAGAGCAGTGTGCTGTAGAACAGCGGCAGACCCATCGCCTGGAAGCTGAACGTCCGGCGCAGGCCGCCGAAGAGAGCCTCTAGAAGCTGGGGACCGAGGTCCAAATGCCAGGTGCCCAGCCAGGGAATGTGGACGATCCCAAAGAGCCCGACGCAAGTCAGACTGATTCCAAAGCCGGTCGCTGGAGAAACGAGCCGCTTTGATAGCCAGCTTCCAATCCCAGCCCCGACCACATTGCCAAGCAAGTAGATCGTCAGAACGGCGCTGAAAACATAGGTGTACCCGCCGATCGGAATGACAATACTCCGCATCCAGACAAGCTCATAGCCGATGCTGATAAGGCCACTAACAAAGAAGGCTGCCATGAGGAGAAGCCGCTTGCGTTCTTTCTCCTCCGTGCCAGGGACCAGCTCTCGCCCCCCCCCCCAGCGTCCGCTGGTGCCGTGGGAACGCTCGCCTGGGAGCGGGCAAGAACCCACCCGCTCACAGCAACCAATAGGTTGATGCCCGCGGCAATGTAGAGCGTGCCCATC
>JAGMDA010000494.1 GCA_023128935.1 Candidatus Eiseniibacteriota bacterium
AGAAGTAAACGCCCGCCGGAGCCTGGCGGCCATCGTGGGCTGTCCCGTCCCATTGCACTGCGTGACGCCCGGGAGCCTGCGGGCCGTCGATCAGGGTGCGGACCAGGCGGCCCGTGGCGTCACATACACTCAGGGCAACCGCGCCACGCTCGCCTGTCGGTACGGAGTAGCGAATCAGCGTTGCGCCGGTGAACGGATTCGGTGCCGCGGGATTGAGAAAAGGTGCGGGTGGCGCAGGCGTGACCGGTACTGCCATCGGAGCACAGCCCACTGGGTACGCCCCTATCAGGTCGCACCCGGGGTTGGGTGGTGTGAATGGCGCGCATGGTGAATCTTCGTGAAGAGTCAGGTCGCGGGCCTCCAGATCGCAGAATAGCGGGTCCTCAGAGATGTTGCCGAGCACTCCGTATTGATCAGCGATTTGGTCTACCCAATCACCCCCAGGATTTGCAAACAGGTCGCAACAGATGAGCGTCGGAGTGACATCGGGGGACAATGTAGAGCACATGGCTTTGCCCTCAAAACTGAAGGCCACAATGACTCCCTGAAATGTGACAGGTTCCGGAAATCCATAGGCGATGGCGTTAATACCGCTATTGCCGACGAAGGTACAGTTGCGAACAACGGGCGTCCCGTGCAAGCTCGCCCCCCCTCCGTGTTCTGCTGTAGTATTGTCAATGATCGTGCAATTCGTGAGCGTCAGAGACCCGTATGCGGAAATCCCCCCGCCAGAAAGGTCTGCCGAATTGCTGTCGATGGTGCAGCCGTCTATGTGTGGTGCAGATTCACTGTCCTCTATGCGGATGCCACCACCGCGTAACGCCGTGCAGTTCCGCACAACACAATTGACAATTGAAGGCGAACTAGCGCTGCATAATATGCCGCCCCCGACTTCCTCATACCCCGCATATCCGTAGGCAATCGTCACGCCCTCGAGAATTGAGTCATGCCCCTCACCTGAGTGGAAAATGAAACCTCGCGCGCTGTAGGCGCAGCCAATGAGGCAAGAATCTGGGTCTCCCGCTTGTGATCTAATGGAAATCGCCTTGCCGAGATAGTCGATGTCCCGGTTGCCCTCTCCCGTGAACATGCCATTGGCTAGCTCGATAATGTCCCCGTCTAGAACGGAGTCAATCGCCGCCTGAATCGTGGGGAAGTCCCCGGTTCCGTCGGGGCTCACAACGTAGGTGGTCCCGGTCGCAGACCCGGTAGTTATCAGTAGCAGGCCAATAGTCAGCAAGAAATACCGCATTGCAGCCTCCTCATAAGTTGCAGGGCATCACGTTCGGGGCGTCTTGGGTGCGGGAATCGGGTCCCTTGACAGGATAGCACACGGAGCACAGCAGCCGCGACTGGTGGCTGGCGCTTCCGCCCCCGGCCTCGCGCCTGCCGGATCGTCCAGAATCCGAGGGTACCTCTACCCCTCGGGGGGGGCGAGATCATCGCTCTGAGGGCTTCTGAGAAGTCGGGGATTCTCGAGAACTGGACAGGGGGAGCCTTCCGACGACAATGGGGCACTTTCAGATGCCCGATAGACGGCTGCCAGCAGCGGGTTGCTTCTTTGGCACACCTCTATCTCGTGAGCGTCACCGTCGTCGTCCGAATCCCATCGGGCATGTCCAATCGCACGAAATATGTTCCCGAGCCAAGTATTCTTCCACCAGCATCGCGCCCGTTCCACGTGATTGCATGGCTCCCCGTTGCCTGAACTCCGCTATGAAGCTGGCAGACGGCCCGTCCAAGTATGTCATGCACAGTCACACGGACAGAGCTCGGGTGGCTGAGGCAGTAGGCCAGGATGGTCTGCCTGCCGAACGGATTGGGCCGGGCTGACTCCAACAGAATAGATGAGGCAATTCGGACCTCGCCCGGCAAAGGAACCGCTGAGATTGGAACCTGGCCGTCCCACCGCGCCACATGGTGAGATGGCCGGCTCCCAGCTATCGCGAATGAACCGCCCGCAAAGAGGCTCCCGTCATGCGAGCACATCGTCAGGACGAAATCGTCCGTCCCTGAACCCATGGAATGCCAGGCCAGTCCATTCCACCGAGCGATATAACTGGCAGGGGCGCCCCCGGCCGCCGTGAAGGTCCCTCCGGCGAAGAGCCCTCCATCATGGCTGGCAAGAGACACAACCCATCCATTCAGCCCGGCGCCCACCGGTTGCCATGTGCTGCCATCCCATTGGGCAATGCAGCTGACAGGGGACCCACCGGCGGCGGTGAAGCGACCCCCGGCCACGAGGTAGCCATCGTGCACCACAAGAGCCTCGGCCTTCTCGTCGAAGCCGCCTCCCAGGGGAGCCCACGTGACGCCATCCCAGCTTGCGATGTAGTCGGCTGGCATTCCATCCGCTTCGGTGAACCATCCCACCGCGATCAGTTTCCCGTCATGCGTCACCAGGGCTCTCACCTCATCGTTCATTCCCAACCCCAGGGGCGTCCACGACATCCCGTCCCACTCGGCGATGCGGCTGGCCGGTTCGCCCCCTGCCTCTGTGAACTCCCCTCCAGCAACCAGTTTCTCGTCGTAAACCGTCAGGGCCCTGACATCGAAGTTCACACCCTCGCCCAGGGAGGCCCATGATGTTCCGTTCCATTGCGTGATGTACTCGGCAGGTGAGGTGAACCATCCCCCGGCAATAAGCGAATTGCTGTAGGTCACAAGGGCTCGTACCCCTCCCTCAAGGCCTGAGCCCATGGGGTCCCATCGAGCACCATTCCAGTAGGCGACATTCGCCGCCGGGAGGATGCCCGCCTGAGTAAACGCTCCTCCCACAACAAGGCCTGCGTCGTACTCCACCATGCTCATAGCGGCTCCATTGAGGCCAAGGTCGGTGGGGAAAGCGCCCCAGGAGGAGCCATCCCAGCGGGCAAGGCGATTGGCTAGGACCTCGCCAGCGGCGTCGAAGATCCCCGCCACGACCACGTCTTCTTCATGCACGATCATCCCCGTTGCCCAGCTGCTCAGCCCTGATCCGAGCGGACTCCAGGCCGCTCCGTCCCAGGAGGCAGCGTAGTTGGCAGGAGCGGACCCTGCCTCGGTGAAGCCGCCAGCAACATATAGCTGGTTATCGAGGATGGCTAGATTGCCCACCCAGGAGTCCATGCCGTCCCCTAACGCGGCCCACGAAGTTCCATCCCAGCGTGCTATGTTGTCGCCGGGGCTCCCGCCGGCGTGCGTGAAACCGCCCCCTGCTATGAGGTTGCCGTCGTACTCAATAAGGCACTTGACGGAGGTAGTCTGGTACTCCCTGTACATCCCTGAGCCGAGAGCGTGCCACTGGATTCCGTCCCATCGGGCGATGTGGTTCACGGTGATGTCCCCAGCCATGGCAAACAGGCCTCCTACAATGAGATCATCACCGTACGATCTCAAGGCATTGACGCGAGGGAAGGTGCCAGGGTGCTGAAGACTAGGACCGAGCACACTCCACGTGATTCCATCCCACCGGGCAATGGAGTGAACTGGCGTTCCTCCTGCATGATCAAACGTGCCGCCGGCTATCAGGTAGCCCTGATGAGACAGTAGCGCGCACACTTCGGCGTCCAGGCCTGCTCCCAGGGGACCCCATGAACTACCGTCCCAACGGGCTATGTTACGGGCCATGTTGGCGCCATATAACAAGAACAAACCACCGGCGATAAGATCCCCATCGTGAACGGCCAAGGCGGACACCCTGGATCCCCCAAGCCCATCACCCAGTGGGTTCCAGACATGACCATCCCAGCGTGCTATGTTGTTGGCCTGCACCCCACCTATCTCTGCAAAATCCCCCGCCGCAATCAGATCTCCCTGGTAGATCACCAGAGTGCGGATGTCTCCATTCCAAGGCGGCGTGAATCCGGTCCACCAATCCTCGTCGCCATCCATGCGGTGGTCTTCTGGGTGGGCGATCACCCAAGGTTCCCCAGTTGGTGGTCCAAGTCGAGCCTCTCCGCCACGCAAACCTATCGCTCCCTCGAGTCCCAGCCGAGCCAAGGCAGCAGAATCGACCCGACCCGCCCGGCTGAATGGCTCATGATCGGACCCGCTTGCTCGGTCCTGGGCTACTGGAGACGATTGTGTGGCCGATGCAGCCAAGAGACAAAGCAGCCCGGCGAAGCAATAGCATCCCGTTCTCATATTCGACCTCCCGGTTTGGCCGCACCCTCTTAGCGCAGTATCCCATCCTGGAGTTACTGATCGGCTCCTGGCGGCAGGATCTTGGTAGCCGCCCGAGGATCCCGCTAGATGCCTGGAAGCAGATCAGGCTTGGCCTGGGTACCCGGAAGTGAGATGCACAATGGTTTGTATCCTCCCTCTCTCGCTACCATCCAGAAATCGGCCCCCGCGCCCGCCGACACGCCCGAGTGGTGCCGGTGGAGGAGAACCGCGCATGGTTGGTGAAGAAAACCGCACACGCGATGTTGTCGATTCTGAAATG
>JAGMDA010000495.1 GCA_023128935.1 Candidatus Eiseniibacteriota bacterium
ATGGGACAACCTGCGTGCCCTCATTCGGTCCGGGCCAACCGGCCGTGGGTAGCTCCATTCCCGCCTCGGGATAGCAGGGGCCGTGGTCATCAAAGATGTAGATCTCGGACTCATAGGAGCCGAACCCAAACTCAACCATGCAGAACTCCTTGGCGGATTGCCATGCGGCCAGCACATACCAAACCGACCCAGTTTCGGGTTGGGTGGCATCGATGCGCGCATTCTGCTCCTCACTCGCCGTAATCGCGTAGCCATCGAGGTAGTACTGGCACCACCCGTCGTCAGGCGGATCATCGCTATAGGTAATTCCCGGGGGAGCGTGCACAATCAGGACGCCCCCACCAAGGCGATTCATCTCGGCCTGGGCGAGACCGCAACCATGCGCGAGAAAAAGAACGAGGCCGCAGGCAGTGATCCAAAACCTGACTGCGCTTTTCATAGCTTCCTCCCATGAAACGGGGCTGGTTCCTGAGACCGACCTGACGCCACCAGGGGCCAGCACCTTCTCGCCCGCGGAACGTGTGAACGCCTTGCGCCGGTGACCTGCCCAGGCGAACATCTCATCAGGCAAGTCGCCGATGGTCAGCACGAAACACCGCATGGCAGCCTCGTCATAAGTTGCAGGGCATCACGTTCGGGCCGTCTTGGGTGCGGAAATCGAGTCCCTTGACAAGATACCACACGGAGCACAGCGGCCGCGACTGGTGGCTGGCGCTTCTGCCCCCGGCCTGGTGACCGCCGGATCGGCCAGAATCCAGGGGTAGCCCTGGGGTCGAGATCGTCGCACCACGGGCTTCTATGGGCCTCGGATTCCCGGGCCAGGTAGCTACCTGATCAACAGCACCCGCTTGCTCACCATCTCCCCACCCACGCTGAGCCGATAGAAGTACAGGCCACCCGCGACCTGGGTACCGGCGTCATCAGCACCATCCCAAAAGACGCTATGCAAGCCATGCGCCAGATGGCCGTCGGCCAGAACACGGACCACGCGGCCGGCGACATCGAGAACAGCTAGGCGGACAGGGGCGTTGTCTGCACTGGGCACCGAGTAGCTAACCCTCGTTAACTGTGTGAATGGGTTGGGCGTACTTGGGCCAAGTAGCAGAGTTACCTGTCCCGGGAGCGTGTTTGGTACAGCCATTGGGGCACATCCCACCGGCAAAGCGCCGATCAGATCGCACTCCGGGTTGGGCTCGGAGAACGGGGCGCACGGGGAGTCTTCATGAAGTGTGAAGTCCCCATTCTGGGGATCGCAGAAGAGCGGGTCTTCGCAGATGTTACCATCGACGCCCAATTGGTCCGCGATGCATTCCTCCTCCCAGTTGCCTCCCACGTTGCCATAGATGTCGCAGCACCGCAGGGTGATGCCCCGGCTGTAGCAGACCAGGGCCGATCCATCGCCGAAGGCGAGGATGTTGTTCTCCAGCGTGGCCGTCGCCCCCGGATCGCAGAGGACGGCGCTGGCGTACCCGGCGGCCACATTGCCATAGAAGGTGCAGTTCGTCAGTAGGGGGGTCGAGGATGAGCGCATGTAGATTCCCGCGCCATTGTCATGGACGGAGTTTCTAATGAAAGCACAACCCACGAGTGTCGGTGAGGATTCGAGGCTGGCGACCATCCCCGCGCCCCAGAAGGCTGAGTTTTCGCGGAACGTGCAATCGAGAAGCGTGGGAGAGGGAAACGCCGAGCAGTACAGCCCTGCGCCCATGAGAGAAGCTTCATTGCCGACGAAGGTGCAGTCGGTAAATGCAGGGGCGGAGTCACGGGTGAGAACCGCGCCTCCCCAGTTACCCAAGTGGGCGGAGAAAATGCAGTTGGTAACGGTGGGCGAGGAGAGCGAGTCGCAGAGCATGGCGGCCCCGCCCCCGATCGGCCAGTCTCCGGTCGCGTAGCCGTTGGTGACCGTCAGGGCCTCGAGCACTGCCTGTGGCCCCTCGCCGGAATGGAAGTAGAAGCCCCGGCGGCTAATGGAACCGGCCCCTTCACAGTCGATGATGGAGGTGGTGGGATTGCCACTCTGTGACCTCACTGTGAGCGCCTTCCCCAGGTAGTCGATATCTCGGTTCCCATCCCCGGTGAACGTCCCGTCGGTCAGTTCGATGATGTCGCCGTCCTGAACGGCGTCGATCGCCGCCTGGATGGTCGGGAAGTCACCGGTGCCGTCGGGCTTGACAACGTAGGTGGTCCCACTCGCGGAACCGGCAACGGCCAGCGTTAGGCCAATAGTCAGCAAGAAATACCGCATGGCAGCCTCCTCATAAGTTGCAGGGCATCACGTTCGGGCCGTCTTGGGTGCGGGAATTGGGTCCCTTGGCAGGATATCACACGGAGCACGGCAGCCGCGACTGGTGGCTGGCGCTTCCGCCCCCGGCCTAGTGACTGCCAGAGGTGGTCCCCATTCTTTGGACAGTCTGGCGGCATTGTGTCGCCTCTCAATACA
>JAGMDA010000496.1 GCA_023128935.1 Candidatus Eiseniibacteriota bacterium
GATTCGGTGTAGATACGGACTATCAGTACCATCCTGTGACCGGAGTCAGTTGGTACGGAGCGCTCGCGTACGCGGCCTTCTACGGACTGCGCCTGCCAACGGAGGTCGAGTGGGAGGTCGCTGCGCGCGGGGATGCGATAGATTTCGACAACAGCGGCCACTATCTGTATCCGTGGGAGCCCGGTGACCTGATTGACGGGGCCTGGGCAAACTACGGGAGCTCTGGGGATCCGTACGAGGTAGCCGGCGTCCTCATGACTACGCCGACTGGGGAGTACAATGGTGAGGATATGCTCGGCTTCCCCACACAGAATGCAGTGAGCGTGTTCGGAACATATGACCAGGCAGGAAACGTTGCTGAATGGGTCCGCGACTGGTACGACCACGGAATCTATGAGGAGATGTACGATCAGTACGACGAGGCCGGCATTCCAGCGCTTGATCCCCAAGGTCCGGAGACGGGATGGAAGCGTGTCTACCGGGGAGGCGATTTTACTGGGAGCCCCGAGGATCTCAGGGTTACACGGCGCCGGGCAACTATTCCTGAAACCATGGTCGAGCAGATCGGATTCCGCACAGCATATGCGGACTTCTAGTAGCCTGCGGGCCTGAGAAGTAAACCGTGTCCAATGCGACCCAGCGTCCCAGCGTACCAAATGAGGTCGCGGGACGGACAAACCCGGGACAAAGCGAGGCCACCAGACAAACGCGCCTAGCGTGGATAGGGTGCATCCTGGCCGTTGTCTTCCTCGTGAGCTTGGGATTGGGACTCTACCTTCCGGCGCTCTCTTCCAATTCTGTGATGGACGACGCTTCCGTTTTCTCGGAGAACGCCGGGGTTTGCTCAGGTGCCGATTGGATTTCTGCACCCTTCTATGCCGATATGTACCGCCCTATCTGGCGCCCGCTTGCCACCCTATCGCTTCGATGGAACTGGGCGGCTTGGCCGGATGGCAGGAAAGAAGCAGTCCAGGTCAACCTGTTGCTGTTTCTCTTGAGCGGTCTGCTTTCATTCGGTCTGTTCAGGCGAGTGGGCCTGGGAGTCATGACTAGCGCCGGAGCCGCTGCTATTCTACTGGCGCACCCGGCAGTCGCCGAGTCCGTGCTTCGCTTGGCAGGCAGATCGGAGCTGCTCGCGCTTGCCTTTACTCTAGCGGCCTTCATGCTGCATGTCGGGTGGGCGCGCAGGGAAAGCGCATGTTTTGGAGCCGCGCGGCTCGGATGTGCGCCACTGTGGGCCGTGCTTTTCTTTCTCGCGCTGCTTTCCAAGGAGTCGGCCTTGGTCCTGCCCCTCCTGGCGATCGGCACAGAGATGGTGTATTCCCAGCGGGGCACGGGGAAGGAACGTTGGCGGCGAAGGATGCTGCTTCTTGTTGTCTCGGCTGTGGTTGTGAGCTGCTGGGGCGGCTATAGGGCAGGTGTGATGCGCGGTTGGCCTGCGCAGCTCAGGCACAATCCGGCCCCAGACTGTGTTGCGACGCTCTCGCGCTCGGAAAGGTGGGCGCTCGCACTGTCGCTGCCCACGCACTATGGTGGTATAGCTGTCTGCGCCAAGGAGATACTACCTGACTACTCCCATCTGCTTGCCCGACCCGAGGACGCACCGCCCATCGAACTTGGGAACCCCAGGACCTTCGGCGTCAAGCTCCCAAGCGCCGGGCGCATGGCAGGAGGCATCGGAATCATACTGGCGCCCTTCCTGCTGTTCCTGCTCTGCCGCCGGCGCAACCCGCGGGTGGCCCTTGGGGTGTGGTGGGTAGGCATTACCCTCTTGGCCTCGTTGCCCATTCTTGGAACGAATGGTCATGTTGCTTCCGCCAGGCACTTGCTGTTCATTCTCCCAGGCCTGCTCATGGCCGCGGCCGTGCCAGTGGACTTCCTCACCCGCGGGGCGACTGCACAAGGTGCTCGCATCCTGCGCGCCACCTTCGTGGGCTTCATCCTCCTGGCGCTTCTTTGGAGTTGTTCAACCAAGACCCGGGCGCTCGCTCGGGTGTGGGACAACCAGGACTCCCTGATGAACTACCTGGGTGCGGCTGCGCCGCTCTCGCCTGAAGCAGCTTTGTACAAAGGGCTTATGTCTGTGGGTCGGGGAGATCTGGACCACGGCGCCGCGAAGCTCGCAGAGAGTGTGGGCCTTTTTCCGAGGAATGCGCGGGCACTGCTCAACCTGGGGTTGATCTGGGCACAGCAGGGAAAGTGCAGCCCGGCAATGCGCGCCGTTAGAGACGCAGCGACCGTCGCCGGACAGACCATGCCCGGTAGCATAGTGGAGTCGCAGACACACATGATCCTGGGTGTTTTCTACGGGGAGCAGAATCTTGACGAGGAGGCCCTCCTCGAGTTCTGGAAGGCAATCGAGATCGATTCCACGAATGTCGATGCCCTCGCCCGTGCAGGTGCCATGGAGGCGCTGAACCTGGATATGGCCCGCGACGGCATCCACCACATTCGGCGTGCACTCGAGCTGGATCGATCCCGTGGCAGATTGGGCGCCCTGGCGGATCGCATCCGTAGGGTGGCCGATGAGGCGGAGAAGAACCTTGAGCTGTTTGGGGAGAGCAAGAGGGATTATGGTCGTGCGATGAAACCGCACGGCGATTCAGCACAGCCGTTTGAGTGAGGGGGCAGCGGGCCACATGAGGCCCGCTTCTGGGAGGAGAGCTCGATGGGCTTGCCCAATGGAATGTGGTGCTCTGCGCTGCTCCGGAATTTGGCCCCCGCGGTTTCCCTAGCTGTCCTAACCTCCGCCGCTCCAATGAACTCGTCAGCTGGCCCTGATTCTTCTGCCGCCTCGAGCGCTTCGACTCCTGCGGTGGACCAGTCCCCGCAGCCCCAGGTTGTTGAGTGCGCTCAGCTTCATCCCAGCCCTGGCTGGCCGGTTTGGATCAAGGACTACCGGACGAGCGCCAGGACAGAGGAGACCTCCGGTATTGCCTATGTGGGGAGGGACGTAGAGGGCAGGCGCTGCTTCTTCCTTATTGATGATGTGGGTGCGTTTCACTTCTGTAGGGTGGCCCAGAAGGCGGACAGCGGGGAAGTGACTCTCTTCCTCGAGCCCGTCGGCATCGATCAAAGCCTGCTGGATGACCTTAATCTAAATGAGAAGCTGGATTTTGAGGCCCTGAGCCTAGACCCACGCGCATTGACCCAGTCGAGTTCAAGGCGCGATGGGAATGGAACGTCAGGATCCACCTGGGCCCCAGGGGACAAGAGTAGTGGAACGTCTGGATTCAGCTCGGACCGGGAGGACGAGGTGGGAGCGGCTGACCTGCAAGGCGATGCGTTCCCCGACACACTTCCGGGAATCCTCTCAATCGAGGGTCGCGGGCGTGATTTCCAGGAGAGGACCCGCGTTCTGAGCGTCCGGTTCATCCGCACCCGTAATCCCTACGAAGGGCTGGGGGAAACGACGCTCTGGAGGGTCGCATCGCTTGGGGACGCGATTGCTGAGACACGGTTCTGGCGGCGAAGCGTTGCTTCCAATCGCGGGTTTGAAGGCCTGGGGATTAGTGATCGGTATTACTTTCTGGGCCTCGAAAGCCTGGATGCCAAGGGCGAGCTCAATCTGTACGGAACGGTCCTGTTCATATACGACAGGGTGTCCGCCAAGGTGGCGGCCGTGCGGACCAAGCCACTGGGCATCCACTCCATTACAGGCATGCTGGCGATCAATGACACTGTGACAGTGCTGGTAGACCGCAGCCGGCAGGCGATTTGTGTGCTCAAGTGGGATGCGCAGCCCTCGGCACAGCTACGCTCTTGCCACCGCTTCCCGCTCGATCTGCCAGGACCGGGAGGGTTCCGCTATGCGATCCCGGCCGTTGAGGGGCTTACTGTGGATGGCGACGGCGATCTGTGGTGCGTAACTGATCCTTGGCGTGGACACTACCGCGTCGTGGGCACGGCCCCCGAGTCGATCCATGTCTACCTTGCTGCGGAACTGCCCATGATGTACCGCTTTTCAGGGGATCCCGTGTGGGAGGCGGTGGGGCTGACCAGCCTATGGGGTG
The DNA here is from genome assembly GCA_023128935.1 of Candidatus Eiseniibacteriota bacterium. Classification (GTDB taxonomy): domain Bacteria; phylum Eisenbacteria; class RBG-16-71-46; order CAIMUX01; family WJJG01; genus DAOVQB01. The sequence goes on from JAGMDA010000496.1 coordinate 4,014, forward strand.
CTGACGATGGGACTGAACCATAGGCCGGCCATGAGACAGAGTCCGCGGGGCGGGAGAGGGTGTGTGGCTGCTGATACGCACTTGCAGCAGATGGTTGGTGAGAAGTCCGGGCTAGAACCGCAAGGAGCGAGATGGTCCAATCCAGCGCTCCTCCCACTGGCCCCGCGTCTAGCGCGCCAGTCGGCGGTGCTACTTCTTCTTTTGCTGATGCCTCTCCCGGCTCTTCCGCCGACATCAGAACAGGCGTGGGCGGCATCTCCGCCCCCCATCGTCGCCACCGACGGCATGGTCGTCAGCGAGAGCCCGGAGGCCTCGCGAGTGGGCGTGGAAGTGCTGAAAAACGGAGGCAATGCCGTGGACGCCGCTGTGGCCGTGCACTTCGCGCTCGCAGTGACCTATCCCCAGGCAGGGAACCTGGGTGGGGGTGGTTTCGTGTTGATCCGGATGGCGGATGGAACCACCGAGGCGATCGATTTCCGCGAAACCGCCCCCGCTGCAGCACACCGCGATCTCTTCCGCGGCGCAGATGGGCAGATCAACCCGCGCCTTTCCACCGAGACTCTGTTGGGGACCGCCGTACCCGGTTCGGTCGCGGGGATGGCCATGGCCCACGAGCGACACGCCACGCGCCCATGGAAAGAACTCCTTCAACCGGCCATCCGCCTTGCACAACAGGGGTTCCCAGTCCAGCGCTACATGTCTAGGCATCTCAAGCGGTTGCAGGTCCGGCTCGGTCGGCACGCGGAGACGACGCGTATCCTCCTGCGCGACGGCGAGTTCTGGGCTGAGGGCGACACCTTGTGCCAGCTTGACCTGGGGGAGACCCTGTCGCGCCTAGCCCGTTTCGGGCCGATTGAGTTCTATGACGGGGAGACAGCCGAGCTTTTCCTAGCCGAGATGGCACGAGGAAACGGCATCATCACGGATGAGGATTTGCGCGGTTATCGGCCGAAGATCCGCCAGGTGCTCGCGGGCAGCTATCGCGGCTGGAAGATCCTCACTATGCCTCCTCCTAGCTCGGGCGGCATTGCGCTCCTTCAGATGCTCAGTTTTCTGGAGCCGTTCTCAATTGGGGAGATGGGACCGCTCTCGTCTCGCTCCTGTCATTTGCTGACGGAGGCGATGAAGCGAGCCTTTGCCGACCGGGCGGAATTTCTGGGGGACGCCGACTACACGCCGGTGCCAGTTCAAGGCCTTCTCAATCCAGTATATCTGGATAGCCTGCGAGGGGGGATCGATCCCGAAAGGGCCACGCCCAGCCTTGAGGCCGGGCCCGGATTGCCACCGGGGTCGGCGAGATTCTATCAGGCGACAGGCGGCACGCCGGGCCCGAGCATCCGGGAACGCGCAGCGCACAACGATGGTCGCGAAGGCCGACAAACGACCCACTTCAGCGTCGTGGATGCCGAGGGCAACGCGGTGGCCGTGACAACTACGCTCAACACGAATTATGGCAACGGAATCATGGTCACTGGTGCTGGCTTTCTCCTCAACAACGAAATGGATGACTTTGCCGCTGCCCCAGGGAGTCCCAACTACTATGGTCTCATCCAGGGCAGGGCGAATGCCGTGCGTCCGTTTGCCCGGCCCCTGAGTTCCATGACACCAACGATCGTGCTCCGAGACAATGATCTGGCGCTTGTGTTGGGTTCCCCGGGAGGACCCAAGATCATCACGAGTGTATTCCAGACGCTGGTCAATGTGATCGACTACGGGATGGACATCCAGCAGGCGATAGATACGCCGCGGATCCATCATCAGTGGTGGCCAGACACCTTACGCGTGGAGCCGTATGCTTTGGTGGCCGATGTGACCGAGTCGCTGGAAGCGAAGGGGCACAGCATGGCAGGCGCGTGGTATTGGAGCTCTGTGCAGGCGATTCAGGTTGCAGGCTCAGGCGAGGAAAGACTGCTGCTGGGCGCATCGGATCCACGGAGAAACGGGTGCCCCGCGGGGCTCAGCGCCGGGCAGCTGGTCTCGCGGTGTGGCGCGTGTGCGCGGTGAGCTTCTCGCGCGGCCCCAGCTGGCGCACTCTCCCGCGTTTTCGCGCGAGCACTTAGGGTTAGATCTCCCCGGTGAGTTCCACGAATCGCTTGTAAGGAATGGCTGACCAGCTTTCGGCTTGGACGGCTCCATTAACTCGGCTGATCAAAGAGACCTTGGCAGCGACCTCCTCGTTCGGTGCTTCATAGATGTCGAGAAAGTCGTACTGGCCGAGCAGGGCGTAATGTGCGATGAACTTCACTTCCGGGCACTTCGTTCTGACCTGGTCCAGCCATGCCCGCCCCAGCTTCTCGCGATTTCTCATCTCCCGAGAGATCTCAGGCGACAACTTGGTCATCAACACAAAGGTCTGCATTATGTACCTCCACTAATCCGGTCCATTCGAAGTCCTGCCCTACGTCCACGCGCGGTGGCAGCCGCTATCCCCTGAGGCTCCGCCCGCACATCTGCACAAAAGACTTAGGATGTGTCCGCCGGACGCGTGTGCATAATAACACACCGCGGGCATCTCGCGCGGCCCTGGCTTGCCTAGCTCACGCCATGGCACGGGCGCCTTTGCGACGCGGCTCAGTGGGACATGCGCGCTGGGAGGCCCGGGAAGCGTTGGCTGTGGCAGTCGATGGCTCCCTGCTGGCAGCCCTGCCTATCTGGAGCGGGCCGGGGTGGCCGCTCCAGCTCTAGGGGATGCGGTGCGCCCTGCAATGCCGCCTGATGGACAGTTGACACCTTGGAGCCTGACTCCTAGCATATGCGGAAGCGTCGACAGAAAACAGCCATACCAAGTAAATCGCCATACGTGACTCAGTGGCCAGGGATCGGCTCCGTCCGCCCAAGGCAGGGGGATATATGACAACAGGGGCGCAAGCCGACACGGATCGAGTGGACGTCTTTAGCAAGTGTTACACCTACACTCGCGTCGACGAGATGAAAGCCGCAGGTCTCTATCCCTATTTCATTCCAATTGAGGGATCTGAAGGAACGGTTGTCAAGATCGACGGTCAGCAGAAGATCATGTTGGGGTCGAACAACTACCTGGGGTTGACTCACGATCCCCGCGTCCTCGAGTGTGCGGAGCAGGTAGCTCGGGAGTATGGGACGGGGTGTACGGGGAGCCGGCTCCTGAACGGTACACTGGACCTGCACGAGAAGCTGGAACGGGATCTGGCCGCACTGGTGGGCAAGGAATCGGCACTCGTTTTCTCGACGGGCTTCCAGGTCAACCTCGGGACGATCTCTTCTTTGGTGGGGCGGCAGGACACCGTCATTATCGACAAGCTGGATCATGCCAGCATCGTTGACGGCTGCCGCCTGGCTATGGGCGAGACAATGCGGTTCCGCCACAATGACATTGATGATCTGGAGCGGATTCTCAAGAAAGCCGCGCAGCGCCCGGGCGGGAAGCTCGTCGTTGTGGACGGTCTTTTCAGTATGGAGGGCGATCTATCCAACCTGCCTGAGATTGTGCCGCTGGCGGAGCGCTTTGGCGCGCGGGTGATGGTCGATGAAGCCCACGCAATCGGCGTCATGGGTCGCACGGGCGCGGGCGCTGCCGAGCACTTTGGTGTCACTGATCGGGTCGATCTGATCATGGGCACGTTTAGCAAATCCTTTGCCTCGATTGGCGGCTTTGTCGCAACGGAAGACAAGGTTATTCAATATATCAAGGTTCATTCGCGCTCCCTGATCTTCTCCGCGGCGATGGCGCCCTACGCGGTAGCCACGGTGCAGGCGTGTCTGGACATCCTGAGGACGGAACCGGAACGCCGGGAGCAGTTGTGGAAGAATACAGAATTCCTGAAAGAGGGTATCCGATCCCTTGGGTATAACACCGGATCCTGCGAAAGTCCCGTGATCCCAATCATTGTGGGCGAGCCCATCCAGACCTTTATGTTCTGGAAGGAATTGCTGAAGCAGGGGGTGTTCACCAATCCTGTGGTTGCGCCTGCGGTTCCCGAGAACAGCTCTTTGATCCGCACAAGCGTCATGGCGACCCACACCGAGGAGCTGCTTTCACAGGCGCTGGATATCTTCAAGGATGCTGGAAAGAGGGTTGGTCTTATCTGAAGCGGCCGCCTCTTTCTGCGCGCTGCCGGGTTGTTCCGCATTGCGGGAAGCCGTCGCGAGGGTCTGGGATCGTGTGCATGCGGGTTGACAGGGTTGATGGGCGGCAGGATCTCCACCGCTTTGTCACATTCCCTTGGCAGGTCTACCGTGGCGATCCGAACTGGGTGCCGCCGCTGATCGGTGGCGCCAAGAAGATGCTCACGCAGCATCCCTTTCTCAAGCATGCCGATGTCGATTACTACCTGGCCCGCCGCGGAGGCCAAGTTGTCGGGCGCATCGCCTACATATTGAACCATCTCCACAACCAAGAACACAGTGAGAGAACAGCCTTCTTTGGGTTTTTCGAGGTGCTTCCCGAACCAGGTCCGCCCTCCAGCGCCGCGACCAGCAGCAGCTCCGAGCCCACGACCAGCACCGCATCGGCCTCCGAGCCCACTTCGCATGGCGCAAGCTCCTCCGATACCGAGATCGCGACAGCTCTCCTCCTGCAAGTGCAGGAACGGGCCCGGCAGGCTGGGATGACGGTCCTGCGCGGCCCGGCCAATTTTAGCAGCAACGAGGAGTGGTCGCTCCTCATAGACGGATTCGATATGCCCCCGGCTGTCATGATGACCTACAACCCTCCCCGGTACATGACGCTGCTGGAGGGGTTTGGTTTCACCAAGGCCAAAGACTTGGTGGCTTACTATCTTGATAACGTCGATCCACCCGAACGTATCGTGCGGGTCGCCGAGAAAATGGCCGCACGCAAGGGCGTCATCGTTCGACCCATCAACAAGAAGCGCTTTGCAGAGGACGTAGGCAAGATCAGGATCGTGTACAATAAAGCGTGGGAGAAGAACTGGGGCTTTGTTCCCCTGACAGGGGCCGAGATCGAGCACATGGCGAAGGAACTCAAACCGCTTGTCAAGCCGGATCTGTTCCTGATTGCGGAGAAGGGCGATGAACCGGTGGGATTTGCTCTCGCGCTCCCCGATTTCAATGCGGCCGTTCGTCATGCCAATGGGCGGCTTTTCCCGCTGGGTTTGCTCAAGATTCTCTGGCATGCACGGCGGATCGATATGCTTCGAGTTCTGACGCTGGGACTCATTCCGGAGTATCGCCGGACGGGCATTGACCAACTCTTCTATCTGCGCTTATTCCAGGGAGGCAAGCGCCATGGAATCAAGCGCGGGGAATTGTCTTGGATACTGGAAGACAACGTTTCCATGCGGCAGGCGCTCGAGAAATTCGGTTGCCGTGTGTACAAGACATATCGCGTCTATGAGAAGGTGATTGCCTGAAGTTCTATTGTAAGCTTTGAGGGGCTCGCATGATGCGCGACGACCGATTAGATAGCGGTGCCCCTGGGGGGATGCAGCGCTTGCCCTGGAGGGTAGTGAGTTCCCTGCGAAGCGATCTGGCGGGTGAAGGCGCGTGAATCGCAGAGTCCTAGTCACAGGCGCAACCGGCTTCGCAGGATCCCACGTGATGGATGTCCTGCTGGAGGCCAGAGTTTCTGTACGTGTCCTTGTGCGGACGACTAGCAACCTGCGTTGGATCCCCAGCGAGCAGGTGGAGATGGTCACTGCGGACGTCCGCAATGCCATTAGTCTCCGTGAGTTGGTGAAGGGGGTCTCCTGGGTATTTCACTTTGGAGGAATCACCCGCGCAGCTTCTCCGGAGGAGTTCTTCCGCGTCAATACGGAGGGCACAAAGACGCTTGCCGAGGCCCTGCTCGAGGCCGCCCCGGAGGACGGCCTATTCCTGTTCTGCAGCAGCCTGGCGGCCAGTGGTCCGGCGCCTGCAATAGAGCAGCCTCGCCGTGAGAGCGACCCACCGCGTCCGATCACGCCCTACGGTGAAAGCAAACTTGCCGCCGAGCGCTGGTTGGAGCAGGCTGTGGGATCACGCATGCGTCTGCTGACGATACGTCCGCCTGCAATCTACGGGCCGAGGGACGAGGCCATGCTCTCTTTCTTTCAGTGGGTGAAACGGGGATGGCTTCCTCTTCCTCCACAGGTAGGTAGCCGGGTGAGCCTGATTCACGCTCGGGATCTGGCGCAGGGGTGTCTTACCCTTGCGGAGAAGGGTGAGGTTGGCATCTTTCACTTTGCGGACGGGGTCATGCACAGTTGGGAGGATGTCGGGGAGGCGGCTGGCCGTGCGATGGAACGAAGTCTGCGCACGATCCGGGTTCCCGCATGGGGCGTTCGGTTAGCGGGAGAGATGGGCGAACTGCTGGGAAGGGCAACTGGGCGCATGCCTGTACTCAATCGGAGGCAAGTGCAAGACATTCTGCAGCCGTACTGGATCTGTGAGACGGAGAAAGCGCGCCGCGCGGGATGGGTGCCAAAGGTCCGCTTGGGGGAAGGGATTCTTCAGACCGTTACTTGGTATCAGTCGGAGGGTTGGCTCTGATGTCCGCGCACATAGGCAAAACACGCAGCCAGGGCCCCGCTATCTCAGAGGCCTGGTGCGAGCATGACGTGGCGGAGCGGAGGTTGTCTAACCGTAGCGGGTACAGCCCGGAGTCAAGAACGCCATCTCACGCTGGCGCGCAGGGCAGAGGCTATTTCCCTGTCGATCTCGTGATCATGGTTTACCTCATTCTAGCCAGTGCGCTGCTCATCTTCTCGCCCCTTCCGGTTTCCGACAGGACGCCACTCACCGGTGTGTATCTGCTTCTCTTGGTCGCTGTGAGCTGCCTTAGGTTCGTTCCGCGCGAGGGATATCCCTGGCTGCGGTGG
>JAGMDA010000497.1 GCA_023128935.1 Candidatus Eiseniibacteriota bacterium
ATTTCCCAGATGGAAAACGCAAATGGGGTATAATGGCACATGGATAACACTAAAGGGAATAGGGATTTCGTAGCTCTGAGGGTTCCAGATTCGCAACATCCAAAGGGTGAAGGCAAAACGGGGGCTCTGGGGGTCGCTTTCGACCGCCGTCTGAAGTTGGAGTTTCACGGTGCCAAGATCACCAGCGATGCCGGATTGCTGGCGTATCGGGAATTGGATGAGGCGCTGGGGCTGACGCAGATGGCAGGCAATGTCCTGGAGGACTGGCGCACCGGCAGCAACATCCAGCACACACTGGGCGCTTTGTTGAGGCAAGCGGTGTACGGCCGCGTGGCGGGTTATGAAGACACCAATGATGCCCAGCGCCTTGCAGTCGACCCCGCCATGCGCCATGTGGTGGGTGGTAGAGCCAGGGAACGTAACGCCGCCTCCACCAGCGAAATGAGCCGCTTTGAGACCTTTGTGCTCACCCAGCGAAAGAACCTTGAGGCCCTGATGAACCTCTCCGGCGGGTGGATCGACCATCTACACCAGCGCAAACCCCTGCGAGAAATCGTCTTGGATTTGGACAGCTCAGAAAGCGAGACCTATGGCCGGCAGGAGGGCTCTGCCTACAACGGCTACTTCCGCTGCCGCTGTTATCATCCGTTGTTCTGCTTCAACCAGTTTGGAGACCTGGAGCGAGCGATGTTGCGTAACGGCAACGTGCACAGCGCCGATGACTGGCGTTCGTTGTTGGAGCCGGTGGTGGCCAGATACCGCGGCCAAGACATCCGCCGCTTCTTCCGAGGCGACGCCGCCTTTGCGCAACCGGAGATCTATAGCTTCCTGGAGGATGAAGGCTACCTGTACGCCATCCGCCTGAAGGCCAACCGGGTGTTGTACAGCAAGATCGAGCACCTGTTGACCCGTCCTGTAGGTCGTCCACCCAGCAAAACCATCGTCCGGTACGAGAGCTTCCGGTATCAGGCGGCCAGTTGGGAGGTGCCGCGGCGTGTGGTGGCCAAAGTGGAATGGCACAAGGGCGAGCTGTTCCCGCGGGTGGGGTTCATCGTGACCAACTTGCGCCGGAGCGCGGAAGGTGTGGTGAAGTTCTACAACCAGCGGGGTGTTGCAGAGCAGTGGATCAAGGAAGGCAAGAACGCGGTGCGGTGGACGAAGCTGTCCTGCCACGATTTCGTGGACAACCAGGTGCGGCTGCAACTGTTTGCGTTGGCCTACAACCTGGGGAACTTTCTGCGGCGACTGGCGCTGCCACGTGCGGTGAAGCACTGGTCGCTGACGACGTTGCGGGAGAAGCTGGTCAAGATTGGAGCGAAGGTCGTGCGCTCAGCCCGGTACGTGACCTTCCAAATGGCCGAAGTGGCGGTGTCCAGGCAACTCTTTGCCGCCATCCTGCTCCGGATTGGGCGGCTTAGGTCGCCACCTGTGGTCGTGGGATGACATGGTCGATGGGAAGCACCGCGCAGGGGACATCCAGACACCCGGCCAAGATGGGAAAGCTTTCCCTCGGCACGCGATTCTGGCGGGTTTTGTGGCTGGTGAGGGGCCTCTGGAGACTCCAAAGCCAGGTAGTGGGACAACATTCAGGACAAAAATATGCTATACTCATCCCGACAAACGGATCAAGGACGGTTGGAGGCGTGGTGACCAGGCCATCTGGGAAATCTCGGCTAAAGAAGCTGTAAAACGTCGCATCAATAGGCGGCGAGTGTTGCGAGAGATTCGTTGGTTTGCGCCCATTGCTGTGCATCGGCTATGGTGTGATTTGAACTCGCCACAGAGGAGAGCATACCTTGACTGTGCTTCTTAATGGCCGGAGATTCAGACGAGCAGTTCTCATGTTGCTGCTTGCGCTCCTTAGCGTGGGTATACTTGCGAAGGCAAGAAGCACGTGGTCGTACTCTCCTCTGCCAAGTTCTGAAACTCGCTCACTCCAACTCATAGGAACATTCGATGTATCATCCCTAGGACGTGCTCAGAGCCTTGTGCTTACCATCATCAACCAGTCATCCAATCTTGTGACTGTTCTCTGGGATGAATGTGCAATGGTCTTGCCAGACGGCTCCAGCCAGAGGATCATCCATACAGACGTCAGAATCATTGATAGGGCTGCACCTCAAGCGCCCACGGCTATTGCCCCGAACTCCAGAACGACTGAAAGCGTGTGGCCCTCGCAGTACTTCTCGATTGGCAAGTATGTCCACGAGAGGGATATCTCCCTGCAGGATCAAGGCATAATTAGGCTGTACCTGACATGCCAAATTGGGGATGGTCGACACACCGAGGAATGGGCTTGGGTTTTTGCCGAACACATTATACCTAAGCCAGAGAGGGAACCAAGGAAGCCGATCAACTGGGGATTCTGGTTGGGGATTCTGGGCGCATGGACTCTCTTCGTTGGCATCTTATACGCGACAGGCATATATGTGCCGGAATGAGCGAGCCTGCAAGCGCTTGAGTTTTGGCCTGGCTGGCAAACAGGGAAGAAACAACCTCCACCAACCCCGCATCTCTCATCTTTCGAGTGGCCCATACTTGGCAACTACTCCAGCCCTTGGGTCTGCTTCTGGACCGATTCCAATCGGAGGAGAGCATGGATGAAGGGCAGCGCTTCATGCGATACGCAGTTCCGGGGATAGCAGTGGCGATAGTCTTTGCTTTGGCACTGGTAATGCGACATCCAAGAATCATCTGTTGGCTTCTTGATTCCGCCACACCGTGGCGAGCAATCGCCTTGATGTTTGGCGGTGTGATCGCATCCGGGGGACTCGGTTTCCTCTTTGCGCAGATCTACTTCGGGCTGCCTGCATGGTTCAACACGCCGGATCACAGTTACGATGCTTTGGACAAGAATGAGAAGAAGGACCTGAAGAAGGTCGAGTCGCTCTGCAGAAGCTTCTGTGCC
>JAGMDA010000498.1 GCA_023128935.1 Candidatus Eiseniibacteriota bacterium
TTCCCGAAAGCTCGCTTCTGGTCATATTTGCCCAGATGGTGTTGGTTGCTGTATTAACTCCGGTATCTGAGCACTCATGCCAGGCAGCGGCTTTGAAGTAATACATCACCAGGGAAGACTCATCCAGCCCGGCTACCTCAGCGTCGGTATAGGTTTGCTCAACGCGCATTGGCCAGGCAACGGCGTCATAATTATCAACGTGAATGTCAATGAAGCGGGGTATCATAGTTGCCGGCAGTGCCACCCCCGGATGGGGATTACTAGCATACTTTTGCGCCGTGATGGTAACTTCGCCAATGGTATTTACAGTGATGGTAGTGTTGGCTATAGCAGAGGCGTCAACCACATAGTTTGTCTGCCCGGCAGCTACGGTTTCCACCTTTTGGGCAGTTACGTCTGATACTAAATCCAGATTTTGCGGGGTTGGTCCACCACCGGCTTCAAAAGTAGCGGTGGCACCTTCCACCTCCACACCATTCACGTAGAAGGTTATAGCCCCACTCAGACCATAGCCCTGAACCAGCAGGTGAAGGCCGTCATTGCCATAATTGCCATTCACCGTTGCAATTGGATTTTGACTAGTGGTTAAGACGTCCCCTTCATCTACTGAGGCTGATATTTGGGTGCCCTCAGGCGCCGAAGCGCCGGGTTTAATGGTTACACTGCCATAGAAGGCATGGGGAAGGGCTGGTATCCCATTAGCATAGGCAGGAGTAGCCGACAGACCGAGCAAAAATACCAAAGCTACAAAAGCTATTAGCTTCTTCATGTCTATCTCCTAACAAAGGGGGCTCCACTTTAGCGGAGCCCCCCCTAATTTCACTGTTCGGCAATTGGTGTAGAGGTAAATCCAGCCAGTGTTCCCTGATTTACCATGAAGACCCAGTAGCCCTCGCAGGGAGCCATTGTTTGATTACTTACGGTATCTATAGCCGAGCCGCGCATAGCACTCCATGCCGTCTGACCAAGTCCCGGGCTCACTACCTGGCTGTAGCCAATGTTGTTGGCACCGGCAACATAATAGGCACTGGCCAGAGCATCCTCTGCAGCCTTGGAATAGAGCTCCGCCAGACCTATCAAATTCCAGCCAGCGTACGCGGTTTGGGACGGTGGCGCAGTGTAGCTTGAGTTGTTCCATACATCTATGGTAGCCGCTGCGTTCATCTTCACATAGATAGCCTGCAATGGCGTAAGGGACGTGTTGACAGTAGCTTCTACCCAAGCCTGGGGTGAGGCTGAGCTGTCAAAGTAGTAAGCAATAACAAAATTACCTGAGTCAGTTGTCCAGATATCCAGCGCATCACCTATGGTATTGCAAGAGCTATCAAGAGCAATGGGTGTGGAGTAGATGTTCCAGCCGCTAGCCAGGTCAGTGTGAATCAGCCACGGGATGTAGTCCACATTGGTGCTAACCGCATCACCACCGGTGTTGTCATTGTAGGGATTTGTGGTAATGCTGGGACCGGCGACATCACCCCACCAGTTGTACTTGGCGTTGAAGGCTGCCCCTGACTTCAAACCATAACCAGTATTACCACTTATGTCGTTATAGTGGGCAACATTGCCAGATGAGTTTGCATCAAAGTAAACACCTGCGGCGTCTGCTACGAAGTTAACTCCGTGAAAGTCAATGGCGGCAACACTTGTATTGTTTGTAATGGTATTCGTGGTCAGTGTGTTGTTATCTCCATATTCCATGGCAATACCATGACCGCAGTTAGAGAGGGTATTATTTTCGATGGTATTGTTAGTTATCTGGAGATACGCTTGAGGAGTCCCAACAAGGTAGCTTGAGGGGGAAGTAGTAAAATCTTCAGGCCACCTGGAAAGCGACCCAAGAATACCGGCTACACTCGTTCCGCTTATGTTATTACCGGAAATGGTATTGGTGTTAGCACCTTCTAAGAGAGCAATGCCAACCTCTCCACCGGTGATTGTGTTGCCGCTTATGGTGTCGTTGGCCGGTCTGGGGTCGAAATCTCCCTCAGTTTCCATCCTGTCCGAGGTATAGAGGTAGATTGCCGCCCATTCCGCGCCAGTAATGGTGTTGCCGGTTACTACATTATAATGCCCGGTTTTGATGTTAATGCCATATTTGTAATCGGCAGTGCCATCAACACCTTGAGCGATAGTATTACCGGAAATGGTGTTATAGTCAGGAGACGCGGTCTCAGACTGGTCCCAGCTCCATATGTGTATCGGGGTATCGGTGTTGTAGACGTGGTTGCCGCTTATGGTGTTATGCGACCCTTTTATCTTGATACCAAAGGTAGCGCCATGCCCATTAGGCCCATTGATAACATTGTTGGAGACTGTGTTGTAGTCGCTATAATTACCACCGGTTGAGAAGAGGTTAATGGCGTCTTTGTAGTTATCGGTCAGGATATTGTTGGTGATGGTGCAAGAATCTACTCCCCAGGTAATTACAGCAGCCTGATTCTCCCCCGCGTTTGCACGACCGGTAATGGTAAAGCCATCCAGAGTAACAGTATCAGCCGTTATCTTGACAACGTAATCGTTCCCATCGGCGGCATTAATGATGGATTTAGCTCCAGTGCGCCCGACAGCAGTTACGCCATGTTGGGCACCATTCAGCGTCAGGGATTTATCGATAGTTACATTCTCATTATAAGTCCCCGCCGCGCAGGTAATGGTTGTTCCAGTAGCGGCATTAATGGCTGCCTGAATTGACGAATACTTCGTACTATCGGTAGTGTTATTTACTGGGGCAAAGCTGATGCCGGTAGCCTGAAGGGCATCGAACCACGGCACATAGTCAACATTGTCGCTGACCTTATCGCCCTGAGAGCCGACATTGAAGGTGTTCCCTGCGTGCTCTGGTCCGTTGGCAGAACCCCACCAGTTGTTCTCGGCGGT